>NZ_JRMK01000098.1:0-16995 GCF_000972925.1 Mycobacterium sp. UM_Kg1
CTCGTTCCTCGCGGCGCATCGTCAGTGGCCGGGTTGTGGGGCCGCTTCCTCCTCGCCGCTCGTTCCTCGCGGCGCATCGTCAGTGGCCGCGGGCCACCCACTCGTCGTAATGGACCAGTTCGTCACCGATGCGGGTGCTGTCGCCGTGCCCGGTGTAGACCACGGTGTCGGCGGGCAGCTTGCCGAGCCGCCCGGAGATCGACTCCAGAATCGTCGGGAAGTCCGAGAACGAGCGGCCGGTCGCGCCCGGCCCGCCGCAGAACAGGGTGTCGCCGCTGAACACCGCACCGGCCTCCGGTGCATGCCAGCACACCGAGCCCGGCGAGTGCCCGGGGGTGTGCAGGGCCCGCAGCTCCAGTCCTCCGACGGTGAGGATGTCGCCGTCGGTCACGGCGCGAAAGTCGCTGTCCGGGTGGGTCATCTGCCACAGCATGTCGTCGCCGGGGTGCAGCAGTACCGGGGCGTCGAGGAGCCGGCTCAGTTCGGGAGCCACCGTGATGTGGTCGTTGTGGCCGTGCGTGCACACCACCGCCACCACGTTGCGCCCGGCGACGGCCTCGACGATCGGGGCCGCGTCGTGGGCGGCATCGAAGACCACCACATCGGAGTCGTCACCGACGATCCAGATGTTGTTGTCGACTTCCCAACTGCCGCCGTCTAGTTCGAAGGTGCCGTGGGTGACCACCCGCTGAATCGGGCTGCCGGCGGTCATAGCACCACGACCGACCGCAGCACCTCACCGCCGTGCATGCGGTGGAAGGCCTTCTCGACGTCGTCGAGTCCGATGCGCTCGGAGACGAACTTCTCCAGTGGCAGCCGGCCCTGCAGATAGAGGCTGATCAGGGTGGGGAAGTCACGTTCCGGCAGGCAGTCGCCGTACCACGAGGACTTCAGCGATCCGCCGCGGGAGAAGAAGTCGATCAGCGGCATCTCCAGGGTCATGTCCGGGGTGGGAACGCCTACCAGCACAACGGTTCCGGCAAGGTCGCGGGCGTAGAAAGCCTGCTTCCAGGTCTCGGGGCGGCCGACGGCGTCGATCACCACGTCGGCGCCGAAGCCTTCGGTGAGCTCCTGAATGGTCTCGACCGGGTCCTGGGTGCGGGCGTTGATGGTGTGCGTCGCGCCGAACTCACGCGCCCAGGTGAGCTTGGTGTCGTCGGTGTCGACGGCGATGATGCGCCGGGCGCCCACCAGTGCCGCGCCGGCGATGGCCGCGTCGCCCACACCGCCGCAGCCGATCACCGCCACGGTGTCGTCGCGGGTGACGCCGCCGGTGTTGACGGCGGCACCCAGGCCGGCCATCACGCCGCAGCCCAGCAGCCCCGCCACCGCGGGGTCGGCGCTGGGATCGACCTTGGTGCACTGCCCCTCGTGGACGAGGGTCTTGTCGGCGAATGCCCCGATCCCCAGCGCCGGCGTGAGCTCGGTGCCGTCGGTCAAGGTCATCGGACGCGAGGCGTTGAACGTGTCGAAGCACAGGTGCGGGCGGCCGCGCTTGCACGCCCGGCATTGTCCACACACCGCACGCCAGTTCAGGATCACGAAGTCGCCGGGGGCCACTGCGGTGACCTCCGATCCGACCGACTCGACGGTGCCGGAGGCCTCGTGGCCCAGCAGGAACGGGTAGCTGTCGTTGATGCCGCCGTCCCGGTAGGTCAGGTCGGTGTGGCACACCCCGCAGGCGGTGATCGCGACGACGACGTCGTGGGCGCCCGGGGAGGGGATGACGATGTCGGTCAGCTCGACCGGCTTGCCCTTTTCGCGGGAGATCACCCCGCGCACTGTCTGACTCATGGGCTCAACCTTATGTCGTCGCTTATGTGCCCGGTGCGCTGGCTTGCGCGGCCTGCGCGCCCGGGGCCGGGGTGCGGGTATCGGCCCGCAGGAAGCTTCCGGTGCGTTGCGTGCCGAGCACGCTGGTGGGCTGACCGTCGAGAACCACCGCGCGGCCGGACACCAGGACGGCGGTGACGGCTTCGTCGTTGCGGTTGACCATCCGCGACATCCCGCCATAGGGGGCGAAGGGCTCCTCGGCGTAGGCGTCGAGGGTGTCGTCCAGATGGGCGGGGTCGATCACCACGATGTCGGCGCGGTCGCCGACGCGCAGGTGGCCGGCGTCGATCCGGTACCAGTCGGCCAGTTCACCGGTCAGCCGGTGCACGGCCTGCTCGACCGACAGGAACGGCTGCCCGGCCTGCTGGGCGTCCAGCACGTGGCGCAGCAACCGCAGGCCCATGTTGTAGAACGCCATATTGCGCAGGTGCGCGCCGGCATCCGAGAAGCCCATCTGGATGCCGGGTTCGGCGGCGAGTCTCTTGAGCACCTCGGGGCGGTGGTTGGAGATCGTGGTGTGCCAGCGCAGTGCGGTTCCGTGCTCGAGCACCAGGTCGAGGAAGGCGTCGACCGGGTGCACGCCCCCACGGTCGATGCCGACCTGCCCGAAGGACTTTCCGACCACCGAGGTATCGGGACATTCGACGATCTCCGCGTCGAAGAAGTCGCGGTGCCAGACCCGCGGCCCGTACTTGCTGTCGTAGTCCTTGCGGAAGCGGCGCCGGTAGGACTCGTCGCGCATCAGGGTGTCCCGCTCGAGCGACTCCCGCAGGTGCAGCGCCTCGGCGCCCGCCCCGAACTCCTCGAAGATCACCAGATCGATGCCGTCGGCGTAGACCTCGAACGGCACCGGCAGGTGCTGCCAGCGGAAATCGGCGCCCAGCTTCTTCAGGATGCGCGATGTCTTGATGATGGTCGGAATCGCCAGGCGGTTGCTCTTGACGTCGGCCGCGGCCAGCAGAGTGGTCTTGAGCGGCCGGCGGAAGATCCCCAGGGACTGGGCCACCTGCGACACCACGTCGAACGGGTTCTTGACGTCCGGGCCGGCCTGCAGAATGCGCCCCGCGCGGCGCAGCTTGGCCTTGAGCCGGCGCAGTTCCCTGGGCTTGGCGTAGGTCGAGGGCAGCGTGCGCGAGCGGCAGACGTCGCCGTCCATCTTGTCGAAAAGCAACTGCTGGGAAGACATCCCGACGAATCCCGCCTGCAACGCCTCGTCGAGCATCTGTTCCATGCGGGCCTGCTCGGAGGCCGTGGGCCGAGCGTCGGCGCGGGTGGCGCGGTCCAGTCCCATGGTTGCGGCGCGCATGTCGGAATGTCCGATGAGCGCCGTGACATTGGGGCCGAGCGGCAGCTGCTCGAGGCCGGCGATGTAGTCTTCACAACTCGACCAGGTCTTGTGCGTATCGATGGTGTCGACCACGTACTGGCGCGGGATGGCCTCCACCCGGCCGAACAGGTCCCCGGCGTCGGGGCCGTCGACATGGATGGTCGACAGCGAGCACGATCCGACCAGCACGGTGGTGACGCCGTGCCGTACCGACTCCGACAGCGAGGGACTCAGCAGTATCTCGACGTCGTAGTGGGTGTGGATGTCGAGCAGCCCGGGCAGCACCCATTTGCCGGCCGCGTCGATCACCTGGCTGCAGCCCGCCTCGTCGAGTGGTTCGGCGGAGATGGCGGCGACGTGCCCCTCGCAGATACCGATATTGCGGATCGCCGACGGTGCGCCGGTGCCGTCGAACCACCGACCGCCCCGAATCACGATGTCAAAACTCACAGGTGTTTCCTTTCCGACCGATGCCGCTCCCAGCATGGCCTGCAACGCCGGCGAAGTCTCGACATCTGCCGACATTTCTCCGCACCGCCCGGCTGCGTCGCCGCCGCGGAGTCGCCCGGCCTCGCCGCTGTGCCTAGGCTGACTGCCGATGCCCGCCGCACACGATCCCCTCGCCGCCCTTGCCGACTGGCCGGTCGGCCATGCGGCCGCCGCCGTCGTCGCCCCCTCGGGGGTGCTGGCCACCCACGGGGACATCGCCCGGCCGTTCTACCTCGCCTCGGTGACCAAGCCCCTGGTGGCGCGGGCGGTGCAGGTCGCCGTGGAGGAGGGGGCGGTGGAACTGGACACCCCGGCCGGGCCGCCGGGCGCCACGGTGCGGCATCTGCTGGCGCACGCCTCGGGGCTCGCGCCGGACTCCGACCGGGTCCTGGCCAAGCCCGGCACCCGGCGGGTGTACTCCAATCACGGGTTCGCGGTGCTGGCCGGCGCCGTGCAGCGGGCGGCTGGAATCGAGTTCGGCCGCTATCTGAGCGAGGCGGTGTTCGAACCGCTGGGCATGACGGCCAGCCGGTTGGACGGGGGAGCGGCGGCCGCCGGCTACGGGGGCACCTCCACCGTCGCCGACCTTGCCGCCTTTGCCGGCGACCTGCTGAGGCCGATCACCGTGTCGCCGCAGATGCACGCCGAGGCCACCCGCGTGCAGTTCCCCGGCCTGGACGGCGTGCTGCCGGGCTACGGGCCGCAGCGGCCGAACGACTGGGGGCTGGGCTTCGAGATCCGCGACGGCAAGACACCGCACTGGACCGGGGCCGCCAACTCGCCGCGCACCTTCGGTCACTTCGGGCAGTCGGGCACCCTGATCTGGGTCGATCCGGCGATTGAGCGGGCGCTGGTGGTGCTCACCGACCGCGACTTCGGGGACTGGGTCACCGGGCGCTGGCCGGCGGTGTCCGACGCCGTGGTGGCAGCCTACGGCCGGGACTAGCCAACAGGCGTCACACAAGGCACAATAGACACATACAACACTAAATACTCAGCTGCATCACCGCTCGGTTCGGTCCGCCAGGTCGTTGGGGAAGACGTCCCTCGTGGAGCCGAAGGAGCAATTGATGCGCGCGACGAATCAATTCGCCGACGTGACCAGCGGCGTGGTGTACATCCACGCCTCGCCCGCGGCGGTGTGCCCGCATGTCGAGTGGGCGTTGACCTCGGCGTTGGGTGCTCGCAACGGTCAGGCGAAGCTCAACTGGACGCCGCAGCCGGCCATGCCCGGACAACTGCGCGCCGTGGTCAATTGGGTCGGCCCGGTGGGCACCGGCGCTGCCCTGGCCAGCGCCCTGCGCTCCTGGTCGGTGTTGCGTTTCGAGGTCACCGAAGACCCCAGTGCCGGAGTGGACGGCCAGCGCTTCAGTCACACCCCGCAGCTCGGTCTGTGGAGCGGCACGATGAGCGCCAACGGCGACGTGATGGTCGGGGAGAACCGGCTGCGCGCACTGATGGCCGGCGGCGCCGACAAGCTGGCAGCGGATCTGGAAACGGTGCTGGGCACCGCCTGGGACGAGGCCCTGGAGCCCTACCGGGACGGCGGCGATGCCGCGGAGGTCTCCTGGCTGAGCCGCGGCGTCGGCTGAGCGAGGACCCTCGGCAGGCTGGGCGCCCGGGCGGCGAGCTAGGGGGCCGGGCGCAGAATCGCCAACGCAGCCGGCACCGCCGACACCGTAACCGGCAGCGGGCCCACATAGTCGCCGTCGGCGTAGGCGTTGATGCCGGGGCACTCCACGCGCACCGATGCGGCCCGCCGGGTGCTCACCTCGTCGAGATCCACGTGGGTGCCCTTGAACACGGTCGGGAACAGCCGGATCAGCTTGGTCCGCGAGCCTGAGTGGACCATGGTGACGTCCAGCAGACCGTCGGCGTGGTCGGCGCCCGGGCAGATCAACATGCCGCCGCCGTAGCTGCGCGTGTTGCCGAATGCCGCCAGGGTCAGCGCCACGTCCACGGGATCGTCGTCGTCGAACGTCAACCGGAACGGCAGCAGGCGCAGCTGCGAGATCTCGGCCACCATGGCCAGGTTGTAGCGCATGCGCCCGTGCGGCCAGCGCATCCGGTTGACGCGGTCGCTCACCAGTGAATCGAAACCGGCCGCCATCACCGTGCCGAACCAGCTCACCGAACCGTCGTCGTGGGCGACGCGGCCCAGGTCGACGGTCTCGGCCCAGCCCTGGGCCACCACGTCCGCGGCCGCCTCGGGATCGCCGGTGGGCAGGCCGTACTCGCGCGCGTGATCGTTGCCGGTGCCCGCGGGGATGATCCCCAACGGCACGTCGCCGCCGGCCAGCGACTGCAGCGCCAGCGAGATCACGCCGTCACCGCCGGCCACCACCACGGCGTCGGTGCCGCCGGCCAGCGCATCGTCGAGCAACCGCCGCGCGTGGGCGGGGTCGGACCCGACGAGGTGCGCCACGTCGATGCCGCGCCGCTGGAACTGCGCCAGCGCCCGCTCGGCGGCATGCCGGGCGTTGCCGTGTCCGGCTGCCGGGTTGGTCAGCAGTGTGACCCGGTGGATCTCGCGGTTCATCGGGCCCCGCACCTCCTCGTCGCTGCGCATCGCATCGTCGCGGCGCGGTATCACGGAATGAGTTTGCCCGGGTTGAGGATTCCGGCCGGATCCAAGGTGTCTTTGACGGCTCGCAGCACGTGCACTCCCAGCTCGCCCACCTCGTCGCGCATCCACGGCCGATGATCGGCGCCGACGGCGTGGTGGTGGGTGATGGTTCCGCCGGTACGCATGATCGCCTCTGCTGCAGCGGCTTTCGCGGCGCGCCATTGTTCGATGGGGTTGCCGCGCTGACCGGCGACCACCGTGAAGTACAGCGACGCGCCGGTCGGGTAGACGTGCGAGATGTGGCAGAGCACCAGCGCGGGTGTCCCGCTGTCGCCCAGTGCGGTGCTCAGCGCCTCGGTCACCGCTTCCTTGAGGGCGGGCACACCGGCCCAGTCGGTGGCGGTCTCCAGGGTTTCGCAGAGCGCGCCGGCGGCCAGCAGGGCGTCGCGCAGGTAGGGCGCGGAGAACCGCCCGTGCTCCCAGGCGCGTGCCGGTTCTTCGCCCAAGGACGTGCCGCCGTGCGCGGCCAGCAGGGCCCGGGTTTCGGAGTGCCGGCTCTCGGTGTGCTCGGCGGTTCCCTCGAACAGCGTGATCGCCAGGCAGCCGCCGGTGATCTGCTGCTCGCCGATCTGCTCGGTGGTGGCCAGGTTCACCCCCGTCTCGGCTTCGTCGGACAACCGGATGACGGTCGGGCCGGTACCGGTCTGGGTGACCGCGCGCAGGGCCGCGGCACCGGTGGCGAAGTCCGGAAACGACCACGCCTCATAGCGGGTGGTCGCGGGCACCGGGTGAACCCGCACCCGCACCCGGGTGATGAGCCCGAACGTGCCCTCGGATCCCAGCAGCAGTTGACGCAGGTCCGGGCCGGCGGCCGAGGCCGGGGCGCGGCCCAGGTCCAGCACTCCGGCCGGCGTGATCATGCGCATCCCACGCACCATGTCGTCGAAGCGGCCGTACCCGGCCGAGTCCTGGCCCGAGGAACGGGTGGCGGCGAAACCGCCCAGGGTGGCGAACTGGAAGCTCTGGGGGAAGTGGCCCAGCGAGAAGCTGTGTGCCCCGAGCAGTCGTTCGGCGTCCGGACCGGTGACGCCGGCGCCCAACTCCGCCTCGCCGGACACCTCATCGAGGTGCAGCAGTTGGTCGAAGCGGCGCAGGTCCACGCAGACCACGGCCGCGAAGTCTCCGCGAATGGGATCCAGGCCCCCGACCACGCTGGTTCCGCCGCCGAAGGGGACGACCGCGATACCGCGCCGGCTGCACAGGTCCAAAATGGCGGCAACTTGGTCTTCGCCATCGGGGCCGCCGGGCAACAGCACCGCGTCGGGCGCATCTTGGGGTCCGGAACCGTTGCGCCGCAGCAGGTCCAGGGTGGATTTGCCGCCGGCGTGCAGCAGCCGGGCGGTATGGTCGGTGCGGCAGAACTCGGCTCCGACGATCGCGGCCAGGTCCGCGTGGTCGGCGACGGACAATGCCGAGGGTGTCAGCGGCACCTGCGCCGGATCGGCTTCCGGTGCGCTGGTGCCCTCGACGCCGAGCGCCGCCTTGAGCAGGTTGCGGATGCCGTCGGACAGCGGCTTGGCCGCGGCGGGATCGCCCCAGGCGTTCCATTTCATCGGCGGGGTCAGGGCGTCCTGGGCATCGGCCGGCGTCATGCGTTACAGTATTACATATGGTGTCAACCAGTAATGACGATCAGGAGGAAGTCGGGGAGCGGATCCTGCACGCCGCCGCGGACTGCCTGCTGGCGCTCGGTGTCGAGCGGGTCACGCTGGCGGCCATTGCGCGTCGGGCCGGGGTGAGCCGTCCCACCGTCTACCGGCGCTGGCCGGACAGCCGCTCGGTGATCGCCGCGCTGCTGACCACGCGGGTCACCGCGGCCTGGACGGAACTGGCCGCCGCCCTACCGGGAACCGGCCGCGAGGCGCTGGTCGGGCGGATCGTGGCGACCGCCGACCGGCTGCGCCACGACGAGGTGGTGATGCAGGTGCTGCACCACGCACCCGATCTGGCGATGGTCTACATTGCCCAGCGGATGGGGGCCAGTCAGCGGCGGCTGATCGACCTGGTGGCCGCAGAGCTGAGCGCCGCGCAGAGCACCGGCAGCGTACGCGCGGGGGACCCGCGCCGGCTCGCCGCGATGTGTCTGCTGATCACCCAGTCGGCCATCCAGTCCGCGCAGCTCGTTGCGCCGATCCTGGACGAGGCCGCGCTCTCCGCCGAACTGGCCTACACCCTGGACAGGTACCTCTCGTGATGTTTTCCACCGCCGCACTCAACGCCGCCCGGCGCACCGCCGAACTCACCGCGCTGGCCGACGGCCCGCCGGTCGACGTCGTCGTGATCGGCGGGGGCATCACCGGTGCCGGCATCGCCCTAGACGCGGCCGCCCGGGGACTGCGGGTGGTGTGTGTGGACAAGCACGACCTGGCGTTCGGCACCAGCAGGTGGAGCTCCAAGCTGGTGCACGGCGGACTGCGCTACCTGGCCACCGGCAACGTGGGCATCGCGCGGCGCAGTGCCGTCGAACGCGGAATCCTGATGACCCGCACCGCGCCCCACCTGGTACGGGCGATGCCGCAACTGGTGCCGCTGCTGACAGCCATGCGCCCGCGCGACCGGGCCCTGGTCCGCACCGGGTTCCTCGCCGGCGACGCCCTGCGCCGCCTGGCCGGTACCCCGGCGACGGTGCTGCCCCGTTCGCGGCGGATCTCCCCGGCGCAGGTCGCCGAACTGGCGCCCACGGTGCGCCGCGACGGCCTCGACGGCGGCCTGCTGGCCTACGACGGGCAACTGATCGACGACGCACGGCTGGTCGCGGCGGTGGCGCGCACCGCGGCCCAGCACGGCGCGGCCATCTTGACCTATGTGGCGGCCTCGCACGCCACCGGCGACACCGTCACGCTGACCGACCAGTTCTCCGGGGAGTCGTTGCAGGTGTCCGCCCGGGCCGTCATCAACGCCACCGGAGTGTGGGCCGCCGACATCGACCCCGCCCTGCGGCTGCGGCCCAGCCGCGGCACCCACCTGGTGTTCGACGCGGCGGCGTTCGGCAACCCGGCCGCCGCGCTGACGGTGCCGATCCCCGGGGAACTCAACCGGTTCGTGTTCGCCATGCCCGAGCAGCTCGGCCGGGTATACCTCGGTCTCACCGACGAGGAAGCTCCCGGGCCCATCCCCGACGTCCCGCAGCCGACTGCGGCCGAAGTCGCTTTCCTGCTGGACACGGTCAACACCGCGCTGGGGACCGCGCTGGACGCCGGCGCCGTGCGCGGCGCCTACGCCGGGCTGCGGCCGCTGATCGACACCGGATCAGGGCGTACCGCCGACGTCTCGCGCAACCACGCCGTGGTGGAATCCGACAGCGGGGTGTTCAGCGTGATCGGCGGCAAGCTCACCGAATACCGGCACATGGCGCAAGACGTGCTGGACCGCGCCGTGCGGCAGCGGGCATTGGCTGCCGCGCCGTGCCGCACGCGCGACCTGCCGTTGATCGGCGCGCCGCGCAACCCCGGATCGCCGGTGCCGCCGGCCGGCCTGCCCGCGTCGCTGGTCTTGCGATACGGCGCCGAGGCGGCCAATGTGCTGGGCGCCGCCACCTGCCGGCGGCCGGACGAACCGGTGGCCGAGGGGATCGACGTGCTCCGCGCGGAATTCGAATACGCGGTCAGTCACGAGGGCGCGCTGACCGTGGCCGACATCGTGGACCGCCGCACCCGGATCGGGCTGGTGGCCCGAGACCGGGATCGGGTGCTCGACGTCGCCCGGGAATTCGTGAGCGACTAGAGCGGGATGTTCTTGTGGCGGCCGCGGCGGGCGGGCGCCTCGGCCAGCGCCTGAGTGATCTTGCCGCGGGTGTGGGACGGGTCGATCTTCTCGTCGACCACGCCGATGTCGATGGCGCTGTCCACTCCGCCGGCGATCCGCTCGTGCTCGGCGGCCAGCTCTTCGTGCAGCGCCTCGCGCTCGTCGTCGGGCGCGGCGGCCAGCTTCTTCTTGTGCAGGATGCCCACGGCGGCCTTGGCGCCCATCACCGCGACCTCGGCGTCCGGCCAGGCGAAGACCTTGGTGGCGCCCAACGACCGCGAGTTCATCGCGATGTAGGCCCCGCCGTAGGTCTTGCGGGTGACCAGCGTGACGCGGGGGACGGTGGCCTCGCCGAACGCGTGCAGCAGCTTGGCGCCGCGGCGCACCACGCCGCCCCATTCCTGCCCGACCCCGGGCAGGTAGCCCGGCACGTCGACGATCACGATCAGCGGAATGCCGAATGCGTCGCACAGCCGCACGAAGCGTGCCGCCTTCTCCGCGCTTTCGGAGTTCAGGCAGCCGCCCAGCCGCAGCGGGTTGTTGGCCAGCACGCCGACCGTGCGGCCCGAGAGCCGGCCCAGCCCGACCACCATCGACGGCGCCCATTTGGCCTGGAACTCGTCGAAGGGGGCGTCGGAGTCGAGCAGCCCGAGCACCAGCGGGTGCACGTCATAGGCGCGGCGCGCGGACTCCGGCAGCAGCGCGTGCAGGTCGATCTCGCCCGCCTCGGCCTTGTTGCGGTCGAAATGACCCTGCTGGCAGAACAACCCCACCAGGCGGCGGCCACGCTCGTAGGCGTCCAGCTCGTCGTCGGCGACGATGTGGCACACCCCGGACTTCTTGTGGTGGGTGTCGGGGCCGCCGAGGGCGGCCATGTCGACGTCCTCGCCGGTGACGCTGCGCACCACATCGGGGCCGGTGACGAACACCCGGCCTTCCGGCGCCATCACGATGACATCGGTCAGCGCCGGACCGTAGGCGGCGCCGCCGGCGGCGAAACCGACCACCACCGAGATCTGCGGGACGAACCCCGAGGCCCGGATCATGGCCTCGAAAACCCGCCCCACCGCGTGCAGGGCTCGCACGCCCTCGGCCAGCCGGGCGCCGCCGGAGTGCCACAGCCCCACGATGGGGCTCTGCTCGGCGATCGCGGTGTCGTAGGCGTTGACGATGTGGTCGCAGCCCTCGATGCCCATCGCACCGCCCATCACGGTGCCGTCGGTGCAGAACGCGATGGTGCGCACCCCGTTGACGGTGCCTCCGGCGGCCAGCACCCCGGAGCGGTCACGCTCGTGCAGCAACTCCACGGTGCCGTCGTCGAAGAACGTCGACAGACGCAACAGGGGATCGCGCGGGTCGAGCGATTCGCCCACCGTATCGGGAGCCATGGTCGTCATCGCGCCTCTCCTTGCATTATTTGATCGCGGGTGTGCCTTCGGCCGGTCAGTACCGGCCGAAGACGATGGCGACGTTGTGTCCGCCGAACCCGAACGAGTTGTTGATCGCGTACTCGTAGTTGCCCGGCCGCGGTTCCCCGGACACCACGTCCAGGTCGATCTCCGGGTCGAGATTCTCCAAGTTACGCGTCGGCGGGATGACCTGGTCACGCAAGGCCATCACCGTCAGGATGGATTCGACCGCGCCCACCGCCCCCACCGAGTGGCCCAGTGCCGCCTTGGGCGCGTACACCGCGGCGTTGCCGCCGTGCGGCCCCAGGGCGAGGTTGATGGCGTGGCCTTCTGCCACGTCGCCCGCCGAGGTTCCGGTGGCATGGGCGTTGACGTGGCTGATGTCGCCGGGAGTCAGGCCGCCGATCTGGATGGCCCGCGTCATCGCCCGGCCGGCGGACTGGCCGTCGGGGTCCGGCGCGACGATGTGGTAGCCGTCCGAGGTGATCGACGCACCCATGATCCGGGCGATGATGTTGGCGCCGCGCGCCTTGGCGTGCTCCTCGGTCTCGATCACCATCAGCGCGCCGCCCTCGCCGAACACGAACCCGCTACGGTCGCGGTCGAAGGGCCGACAGGCCCCCTCCGGGTCGTCGTTGTTGGTGGACAGCACGATGCGCATCTGGGCGAACCCGGCGATCGGCACCGCCTCGATCCGGGTCTCCACGCCGCCGCAGATCGCCATGTCGGCTTCGCCGAGCACGATCTGCTGCCAGGCGTGCGCAATACCCTCGGAACCGGATGCACAGGCCGAGACCGGGGTGATCACCCCGGCTTTGGCCTGGCGGTCCAGCCCGACGGTAGCGGCCGCACCGTTGGGCATGTACTTCTGCACGACCAACGGTGAGACCGCCTTGAGGCCGCGCTCGCGCATCCCGTCATAGGCCCAGACGAGTTCCTCGCTAGAGCCCATCCCGGTGCCGATGGACACCATGAGGCGCCGGGTGTCGACCTCGGGTGAGCCGGCGTGCTCCCAGGCACGCCGGCTCAGCGCCAAAGCCATCTTCTGCAGGTAGGAAAGCCGACGCAGTTCCGTCCGACTCAACCCCTCGTCGAAGCACTCCGGGGTCTCGATGAGATGCCCGCCGATACGAACCGGCAGGTCATACTCCTCGACGAACGAGTCGGTGAGCTTGCGAATGCCGCTTTGACCGTCCAGCAGCTTCTTCCAGGTTTCCTCCCCGTCCGCTGCCAATGCCGTCGTCATGGCGAAGCCGGTGACGACGACGTTGGGGAGACCCTTTCCCGTTGCCAGCGTTGACATGGCTGTTGCGAACTTCCCTCTCTCGGTACTGCTGCTCTAGTACCGCCCAAAGGCGAGCGCGACGTTGTGCCCACCGAAACCGAATGAGTTGTTGATGGCGTAGGAGTACTCGCCGTAACGAGGTGCCCCGGCCACAACGTCGAGGTTGATCTCCGGGTCCGGTGTCTCGTAGTTCAGCGTCGGCGGGATGACCCCGTCACGCAGCGTGAGCACCGTGAGTACGGACTCCAGCGCACCGACCGCTCCGATGGAGTGGCCCAGCGCCGACTTGGGTGCGTAGACCGCGGCGTGCTCGCATCCGGCTACCCGGATGGCGTTCGCCTCGGCGGTGTCGCCGATCGGGGTGGCTGTTCCGTGCGCGTTGATGTGGTCGACGTCCTTGGGGGACAGGCCCGCCAATTCCAGCGCCCGGGTCATCGCACGGCCGGCCCGCTTGCCGTCGGGGCCGGGAGCCACCATGTGGTAGGCGTCGGAGGTGATCCCGGCGCCCATCAGCCTGGCCAGCGGCTTGGCGCCACGTGCCTTGGCGTGCTCTTCGGTCTCGATGATCATCAGCGCACCGGCTTCACCGAACACGAAGCCGTCCCGGTCCTTGTCGAAGGGCCGCGACGCACCCTCGGGGTCGTCGTTACGGGTCGACATCGCGCGCATCATCGAGAACGTCGCGATCGGCAACGCCTCGATGCCGCCTTCGACACCGCCGCAGACCGCGAAGTCCGCGTCGCCCATGACGATCTGGCGCCACGCGTGCGCGATCGCCTCCGAACCCGAGGAGCAGGCCGACACCGGGGTGATGACCCCGGCGCGAGCGCCGAGCTGAAGGCCGACCACGGCCGCCGCACCGTTGGGCATGATCATCTGAACGGCCAGCGGCGACACCTTGCGGGGGCCGCCCTCGTTCATCAGGTCATAGGTCTCGACGATCTTCTCGCCGCCGCCCAGTCCGGTGCCGACGACGACGGTGAATCGGTCGGGGTCGACCTCCGGGGATCCGGCGTTCTCCCACAACCGCCCGGCGAGCAGCTTGGCCATCCGCTGGACGTACGACATCCGTCGCAGGTCCAGCCGGCCCATGTGGTCGTCGACCGGGTCCTTGAGGTGTCCGCCGATCTTGACCGGCAGATCCCACTTGGAGACGAAGTCGTCCTCAAGCACGTGGATGCCGCTCTCACCGGCGAGCAGGCCCTTCCACGTGCTCTCGATGTCCCCGCTGATTGAAGTGGTGGCCTCAACGGCGGTTACCACGACATTCGGGTAACCGCCGTTGGCCGTAGAAGGCTGCGAGGACACGATTAGCTCTCGGAACCGAACTTCTCGCGCAGCGCGGCGGCAGCCTCGGGGTTCTCGGCCTCGAGCTTCTGGATGTACGCCACCACGTCACCGACGGTGCGCAGACCGGCGAGGTCCTCGTCCGGGATCTTCACGCCGTACTTGTCTTCGGTCTGCACGGCGATCTCCACCATCGACAGCGAGTCGATGTCCAGGTCGTCGACGAAGGACTTCTCGACGGTGACCTCGCTCGGCTCGATACCGGTCACCTCTTCGATGATCTCGGCGAGACCGGCGATGATTTCTTCCTGGCTGGCAGCCACTGTGATTCCCTTCGGTTGGATCCGCACGGGGGTGTGCGGGTTGATTACTGCGTATCTGGTTGTGCAGCTTTTGGAGCGGGCGTCAGAACTCGGGCAGCCCGTCCAGATCTGCGGGGGACTTGACGGCGTGCGTCGGCGTCCCCCGAAGTTCGCGCTTGGCGATACCGGCCAGCGTGCCGGCGGGCGGAAACTCCACGATTGCCGTGACCTCACGGGCGCGGAGCGTCTCGGTGCACAGGTCCCAGCGCACCGGGCGGGTCAGCTGGGCGACCAGGTACTCCATCGCCTGGGCCGCGGACGTCACCGGCTGCCCGTCGCGGTTGGACAGCAGGGTGGCGGTGGGCTCGGAGGTGCTGACCTGTTCGGCGGCGGCGGCGTAGGCCTCCAGGGCCGGTGCCATGTACTGGGTGTGGAACGCCCCTGCGGTGGCCAGCTTGCGGACCCGGGCCTTGGCGGGCGGGTCTTCGGCGAGCTTGTCCAGCGCGGTCAGCGGCCCGGCCGCCACGATCTGCCCGACGGCGTTGCGGTTGGCCGGGGTCAGGTCGAGCTGTTCGAGGAGGGTCAGCACCTCGGCCTCGTCGCCGCCGAGCACCGCGGCCATGCCGGTCGGTTCCAGGGCGCAGGCCTTGGCCATTTCGCGACCGCGGGTGGCCGCCAGCATGACGGCGTCGTCGGGGGAGATGACGCCGGCGATGGCGTAGGCGGCGATCTCACCGACTGAGTGGCCGGCCACGATGACATTGCTGCCGGTGGGCCGGCGCGTGGTCAGCTCGGCGTAGGCCAGCAGAGTCGCCGCCACCACCAGCGGTTGGGTGACCGCCGTGTCGGTGATCTCCTCCGCGGTTGCGGTGGTGCCGAGCGTGACCAAGTCGAGGTCGCTGATCTGCGACCAGGCGGCCAACTGCGCGCGGGCAGCGTCAGCGCCGGGTCCCTCGAGCCACGGCGACAGCATGCCGGGGGTCTGAGATCCCTGTCCGGGAGCGAGCAACGCAATCACGTCTTTAAGAGAACATTGTGAAGCGCTGTTTGCAGGATGTCCTAGATTATGAACATTGTCTTATGTTTTTGTGGAGACCCTACAAAACTGCCGGTTGCTGCGATGTCATCGATACCGAAATGCGACAACGGTGCCCGCTGTGACGTTGCCGACGGTGGCCCGGGCGGCCAGATCACGTCTGGGGGCCGGTCTCCGCGGGCTCGGCGGTCTCGGCGACGGACGGCTGCTCGGGGGAGTAAGGCGTGGCGACGCTGCTGAAGCTGGCATGCTGCGCCTGATTGGCCAGCCGCCCGACCGTGGCGGCGACCCGCAGCACATAGGCGTCGCGCGGTACGGCCGGGTCGCGCCCGGTGAAGTCCGCGATTCGCTTGAGCCGGTAACGAACCGTGTTTGGATGAACGAACAACTTGCGCGCGCAGGCCTCGACCGCGCCGCCGCAGTCCAAAAAGGCGTCCAGCGTCTCGGTGAGCGTCGGCCCGGCCTCGGCCAGCGGCCGCATCACATCGGTGTGCAGCGCCGCGATCGCCGAGGCGTCGCCGATCAGGGCGCGCTCGGGAAGCAGTTCGCGCGCCAGCACCGGCCGGGGCGCCCCGGTCCAGCCCACCACGGCGTTCATCCCCGAAATCGCCTCACTGGCGCTGTGGTAGGCGGCGGTCAGCGACGGTGCGGTGGGGCCGATCACCACCGGGCCGTCGGAGAACGCGCCCAGCAGGTCGGCGAAGAACTTCTGGGTGGGCGACAGCGGCCCGGACACAATGGCCACCAGCCAGGTGCCGTGCACATCGGTCAGGGCCGCGCGGCCATGACGGCCGGCGATGTCGCGGATGTCCTGACTGGCCTTCTGTCCGGCGAACTCGTCCGGGCCGGGCGGTGCGGTGCCCACCACGACCGTGGCCGGAGCGGTGGTGTCCCAGTTCAGCGCGGCGGCTCGGCTCAACAACTCCGGGCCGGTGTCGCCGCGGACGACGGCGTCCACCACGCTGGCCTCCATCCGGGAATCCCACGTGCCCCGGGCCTCGGCGGCGTCGGCGTAGGCGGAGGCCGCCGTGAAGGCCAGGTCGCGGCTGTATTTGAGGATGCCCACGGTCAGTGCGGTCACCTGTTCCTCGGAGCGGGCCAGCAGCGGCACGACCTCTTCGAAGAACTCCATGGTGACCCGCACCATGTCCACGGTGTGCCGCAGCGCGATGTGGCGCGTCAGGTCCTGGGGCACCAACTCGAACGCCTGCGCGGTATGGCTGACGTTGCCGTGCGGGTTGCGCATCCACTCGGCGAAGTTGACCACCGCGGTCTGCACCACCAGGGCCACACTGGCCCGCTGGGCGGCCTCCAGATCGGCGAAGAACGGCAGCCGCTCGCCCATCATCGACACCGCCTCGGTGGCCAGCCGGCCCGAGTAGTGCTTGAGGCGGCGCAGCAGGGTGTCCGGGACGGCGCTCAGCAGGTCCAGGGTGGAGCCCGGCAGGGCCGGAGCGTCCGGACTGGCCGCGGTGGCGTTGTCAACCATCCCTAAAAGCTACGCCTGATTTCTGGCTACTTTCGACAACAGGTTCAGGCGACCCCGGGATCCGACGTCTGCTCCGGGGCGGCCAGCACGTCGTCGATCTGATAGCGCGCCGCCGCGGTGACCGCGACGGCGCGCTATCAGATCGACGACGTGCTGGCCGCCCCGGAG
>NZ_JRMK01000099.1:0-16686 GCF_000972925.1 Mycobacterium sp. UM_Kg1
CCGGATACCGGAAGAACGCCAGGCCTCGGTAGAAGAGGTTGGCCTTGACCCGCCGCGTGACCAACGTGGACTGCCCGATCGCGACATCGCAGACCAGCCCGGGATGGGCCAGCGGGGTCGTCGCCCCGGTCACCGCCTGCGACAACTCGGCGTCCAGCGGCAGGCGCAACCGGTCGCCGAGAATCGCCTGATGCAGCGCCGCGGCACCGGCCGTCAGCGTCATCGACGGTGCCCCGTCGAACACCTGGCCGACCTGAAGATCATCGAAGTAGGGGCCGCTGGTCATGGGCAAATCCTGGCATACGGTGTAGCGGTGACCCCTGAAGAGTCTATCTTGGTGGAAACCGTCCGGCAGTTCATCGACCGCGAGGTCAAACCGAGCGTCCGCGACGTCGAGCACGCCAACACCTATCCGCAGGCGTGGATCGAACAGATGAAGCATCTCGGCATCTACGGTCTCGCGGTTCCCGAGGAGTACGGCGGCACACCGGTGTCGATGCCGTGCTACGTGCTTGTCACCCAGGAACTGGCCCGTGGCTGGATGAGCCTGGCCGGGGCGATGGGCGGCCACACCGTCGTCGCCAAGCTGCTGACGCTGTTCGGCACCGAGGAGCAGAAGCAGCGCTACCTGCCCGCCATGGCCACCGGGGCACTGCGGGCCACCATGGCCCTGACCGAGCCCGGCGGCGGCAGCGACCTGCAGAACATGACGACGACGGCCCTGCCGACCGGTGACGACCTGGTGATCAACGGCGCCAAGACCTGGATCTCCAACGCCCGGTACTCCGGATTGATCGCCCTTTTGGCCAAGACCGATCCGCACGCCGAGCCCAAGCACCGGGGTATCTCCGTGGTGCTGGTGGACAATCCCAGCCCCGGCCTCACGGTGTCACGGGACCTGCCGAAGCTGGGCTACAAGGGCGTGGAGAGCTGCGAACTGAGCTTCGACGGCTGCCGGGTGCCGGCGACCGCGGTACTCGGCGGCGCACCCGGAAGTGGCTTTGCCCAGATGATGAAGGGCCTGGAGACCGGCCGCATCCAGGTGGCGGCCCGGGCCCTGGGGGTGGCGACCGCCGCACTCGAAGACGCGCTGGCCTACGCACAGCAGCGGGAGAGCTTCGGCCAGCCGATCTGGAAGCACCAGAGTGTGGGCAACTATCTGGCCGAGATGGCCACCAAGCTGACGGCGGCCCGCCAGCTCACCCGGTACGCCGCCGAACGCTATGACAGTGGTCAGCGCTGCGACATGGAGGCCGGCATGGCCAAGTTGTTCGCCTCGGAAGCTGCGATGGAGATCGCGCTCAACGCGGTGCGCATCCACGGCGGCTACGGATATTCGACCGAATACGACGTGGAACGCTACTTCCGCGATGCGCCGCTGATGATCGTCGGCGAGGGCACCAACGAGATTCAGCGCAACGTGATCGCGGCGCAGCTGGTGGCCCGCGGCGGGATCTAGCCCGCCCGCGGGCCCGGTCTGCTACGCCGAGTACTTGGCCACCAGTTCGTTCTTGTAGAGCTTGCCGGTGTCGGTACGCGGCAACTGCTCTTCGAAAGCGATCGATCGCGGACACTTGTAGTGCGCCAACCGATCCCGCACCCAAGCCAGAAGTTCCGCAGCGAACTCGGGTGTGGCGTCGGCGGGGTCGACGGTCTGCACCGCCGCCTTCACGCTCTGGCCCATCTCGTCGTCGGGGATGCCGAACACCGCGGCGTCGAGCACCTTCGGGTGGGTGATCAACAGGTTCTCGGCTTCCTGCGGATAGATGTTCACACCGCCGGAGATGATCATGTGATGGCGGCGGTCGGTGAGGTACAGGTAGCCCTCATCGTCGAGGTAGCCGACGTCGCCGACCGTGGTCCAGCCCTGGGGATGCCGGGACTTGGCCGTCTTGTCCGGATCGTTGAGGTATTCGAAGGCGTTGCCGCCCTCGAAGTAGATCTCGCCCGGCTGACCGGGCGGCAGCTCATTGCCGTCCTCGTCGAGGATGTGCACGGCACCGAACATGGCCTTGCCGACCGAGCCGGGGTGCTTCAGCCACTCGTCGGCACTGATGAGCGTGGAGCCGTGCGCTTCGGATGAGGCGTAGTACTCATCGACGATCGGCCCCCACCAGTCGATCATCTGCTGCTTGATCTCCACCGGGCACGGCGCGGCCGCGTGCATGACCCGCTTGAGGCTGGACACGTCATAGGAGGCACGTACGTCCGCAGGCAGCTTCAGCATCCGGGTGAAGTGTGCGGGCACGAACTGGGCGTGGGTGACCCCATAGCGCCCGATTGCGTCCAGTGCGGACTCGGCGTCGAATTTCTCCATGACGACGGTGGTCAGACCGGCCGCCTGCACCTGCATCGACCAGACCGAGGGCGCGGTGTGATACAGCGGCGCGGGGCTCAGATAGACCGAGCCCGGGCCCATCCATACCGAGACCAGCATCGCCATCAGTCCCGGCACCTCACTCGGCGGCAGGTGCGGCAGCGGACGCTTGATGCCCTTCGGACGGCCGGTGGTGCCCGAGGAGTACTGCAGCAGATCACCCTCGATCTCGTCGTCGATGGGCGTGACGGGTTGGTCGGCGACGCATTGCGGGTAGCTCTGCCAGCCGTCCAGGTCGTCATCGGCGATGAGCAGCAGATCGGGCAGGCCGGCCGGCAGGTTCTCGGCGAGGTTCGCGCAGGTTTCGCGCAGCGCGGCCGAGCCGATGATCGCTTTGGCGTTGCTGTTGTCGATGATGTAGGCAGCTTCGGCGGCGGTCAGGTGGGTGTTGATCGGGACGTAGTACAGACCGCTGCGTCGCGCACCCCACATCGCAGCGTGGATGTGCTCGTTGTTCTCCATGAGGATCGCCACGACATCGCCCTCGACCAGACCTGCGGCCCGGAAGAAGTGCGCCAGCCTGTTCGCCCGGGCTTCCAGCTCACCGAAACTGACGACCGTACCCGAGGGGTGCAGGATGATGGCCGGGTTGTCGGCATCGACGTGTTCGCGAATCTGCATGGGCTGACTGTACTGGGACCAAACTTGACGGCTGTCAAGCGGTGCCCTGCCGGCGGGGGCGGCCAAACAGAACCGCACCCGGGGAGACCCCGAGTGCGGTTTCTGTACGTAGGGAGAGGGCTGCTAGCCCAGCCGCTGCTTGAGAGCGTCGAACTCGTCGCGCAGGCCGCTGGGCAGCTTGTCGCCGACGAACTCGAACCACTCCTCGATCAGCGGCAGCTCGGCGCGCCACTCGGCGGCGTCGACGATCAGCGCCTGGTCCACATCGTCGGCCGAGACGTCCAATCCGTCCAGATCCAGGTCGGCAGCGCTCGGCACGATACCGATCGGGGTCTCCCGGCCGCCGGCGTTGCCCTCGACCCGCTCGATGATCCACTTGAGCACCCGGCTGTTCTCGCCGAAGCCCGGCCACAGGAAACGGCCGTCCTCGCCACGCCGGAACCAGTTGACGAAGAACACCTTCGGCAGCTTCGACTCATCGGCGTTCTTGCCGGTGTCGATCCAGTGCTGCATGTAGTCGCCCACGTTGTAGCCGATGAACGGCAGCATCGCCATCGGGTCGCGGCGAACCTTGCCCACCGTGCCCTCGGCGGCAGCGGTCTGCTCGCTGCCCATGGTCGCGCCGATGAAGACGCCGTGCTGCCAGTCGCGAGCTTCGCTGACCAGCGGCACCGTGGTCTTGCGGCGGGCACCGAACAGGATCGCCGAGATCGGCACACCGGCCGGGTCGTCCCACTCCGGAGCCAGGATGGGGCACTGCGACATCGGCGTGCAGTACCGCGAATTCGGGTGGGCCGCAGGGGTCTCGGTCTTGCCCCCGTACCAGTCGTTGCCCTTCCAGTCGATCAGGTGTTCGGGGACGTCACCGTCGATGCCCTCCCACCACACGTCGTTGTCGTCGGTGCGTGCGACGTTGGTGTAGACGGTGTTGCCGGCCTCCAGCGTGACCATGGCGTTGGGGTTGGAGCTGCGGCTGGTACCCGGCGCCACCCCGAAGAAGCCGAACTCGGGGTTCACCGCGTAGAGCCGGCCGTCCTTGCCGAACCGCATCCAGGCGATGTCGTCACCGAGGGTCTCGGCGCGCCACCCCGGGATGGTCGGCTGGATCATCGCCAGGTTGGTCTTGCCACACGCCGAGGGGAAAGCGGCCGCGATGTAGTAGGCCTTGTTCTCCGGCGAGATCAGCTTGAGGATCAGCATGTGCTCGGCCAGCCAGCCCTCGTCGTGGGCCATCGCCGAGGCGATCCGCAGTGCGTAGCACTTCTTGCCCAGCAGGGCATTGCCGCCGTATCCCGAGCCGTAGCTCCAGATCTCACGGGTCTCCGGGAAGTGGGTGATGTACTTCTCGGTGTTGCAGGGCCACGGCACATCCTGCTCTCCGTCGGCCAGCGGCGCACCCACCGAGTGCAGACCCTTGACGTAAGCCCCGTCGGTGCCGATCTTCTCCAGCGCCGCGGTGCCCATCCGGGTCATCACCTTCATCGACGCCACCACGTAAGGCGAGTCAGTGATCTCCACGCCGAGCTTGGGGTCTTCGGCACCCAACGGCCCCATGCAGAACGGGATGACGTACATGGTGCGGCCGCGCATGCAGCCCCGGTACAGCTCCGTCATGGTGGCCCGCATCTCGTCGGGGTCCACCCAGTTGTTGGTGGGGCCGGCGTCTTCCTTGGTGCGGCTGCAGATGTAGGTCCGCGACTCGACTCGGGCCACATCGGCCGGGTCGGACAGCGCCAGGTAGGAGTTGGGGCGCTTCTCCTCGTCGAGTTTGACCGCCGCACCGGACTCCACCAGCATGGCCATCAACCGGTTCCACTCTTCGTCGGAGCCGTCCGACCACTCCACCCGGTCAGGCTGAGTCAGCTCCGCGACCTCCCGAACCCAGGCCAGCAACCCGCTGTGTTTCGTCGGGGCGGCGTCCAGACCGGGAATGGTCGCTGAGGTCATTGAGCTCTCCTGTGTAACCTGTGTCACTTGGTGGCGTTGTCGCAGATGCGCGCCGCTGCTCACCTCTTATACCGTCATTAGATAAGAGATTACCGTGGATAGCTTCGCGGGTCGAAGCGGCCACATCCGGCGGCCCGCGAGCGCGGCCCGCGACACCGGATCACGCGGATTCTCCCAGCTCAGCGCCGACTCGTTCCAGGGCCCGCCGCAGCTGCGGCAGCGCGCGCTCGGCCACCGCCGCCGCCCGGGCCGCGGCGGCGGCGTGCTCGCGCAGTTCCCGGTCCAGCTCCGCCACCCGGCCGGCGACGCGCCCGGCGTCGGCCTCGTTGCGAAGGGCCAGTTCGGCGGAGAGTGCCGCCTCGGCGGCGACCAGCCGCAGGGCCACCAGATCCCGTAGCTCGCGGCGCAGCACGCCGGTTGCCTCGCCGACCCAGCGTTCGAGCACCGCCCGGTCGCGCAGGATTCCCCGGATCCGCACCACCCACCCGGCGATCGCCAGTCCGGCAACGGCACAGCCGGCCGCTCCGACCGCCGCCAGACCCGGCGCCAGATCTGCCAGGACCCGGCTCAACGTCAACGCCGTGCCCAGCCCGAAACCGATGCCCAACACCGTCATCAGCTGAGTCTCCAGCCGTCGGGACTCCAGTGGAGGCGTACCGGGGCCGGCCGCCGGCGGCGGGCGGTCCCCCGCCGGCCACGAATCCTCGGCCAGCCCCAGTCCCCCCGCGATGCCGGCCACCTGGTCGCCGATCGCATGGTCGACCTCGGCCGCCACCTCGGCCAACCGGTCGCCGACATAGGTCTGGAATTCGGCCGGCCTGCGTCGAGTCATGCCCGTGACGTCTTCGGTGAGTTCGCCGCGCACCGCAGCGCACCGCTTGTCGGCGAACTGAGACAGCCGCACCCGCGCCTGGGCGAGGCGGCTGCGCAGCGAGATCACCCGCTCCGCCTTCGCGATCCGCTGCCGGCGCACCAATTGCTCGCGCCGCTCCCGCAGTAATTGCACCCGAGCACGCCGCCCCTCGGCGCGCAGGTCGCGATCGGTGCGGTCGGCGTCGGCGCGCAACTGACACTGCCAGGCCCGCAGCCGGTTGCGCCGGTGGGCATCGCCGCTGCCGAGCGCGGCGGCCAGTGCCGCGATAACGTCGTCGACCCGCGGGGTGCCGCGCTCAGGTGCGGCAGCCGCTCCCACCCAGACCACATCGCGGTAGCGCGCGGCGTGCCCGGCGAGCATCTCGCGTGCCACCGCCAGCATCTGCGGCCACTGCCGGTGCACGTCGATCTTGGACACGACGCCGATCACCACGTCGGTGTGGGCCGCCGCGGCATCGAACAGCGCACAGTCCGACGGCGTCAACGCGGCGGCCGCCGACACCACGAACACCACCGCCAAGGGCACGTCGCCGGGGCCCAGATCACCGGCCTCGCGCACCGGCCACTGCGGGATCCGATCGGCCAGCGCGGCGGTCATCGCACCGACTCCGGCCAGCCACGGCCCGGTCACCACCACCACGTCGCGGCGCCGGACCGCCGGGGGACGCAGCCCGGGGGCGATCTCGGCGATCAGGGCATCCACCTCCGCGGCCGGGTCCGGGACGTTCACGCCAAACCTCGAGCCGACACCCAGGCCCGCAGCGATCCCCGGGCGATATCGGCCGCACACGCCCGCTGGGCGGCACCGACCGGCGCGCTGCGCAGGCCGTGCCAGCGGCGGGCCCGGGCCAGCACCGGTTCGTCCGCCGCACCGACCGCGGCGACCGCGGCCGCCGACCGGGCGGCCACCGTCGTGTCACGAACCAGAAACTCGTCGATGCGATCGTCGGCCACCGCCATCGCCGCCAAGCGGGTCACCGCCTCGGCCATGCGCCGGTGGTACGCGGCGGCACCCAGCGCCGCCAGCCGGGCCGCAACGCCGTCGACGTTGCTGAGCCGGCCCAGCAGCGCCCGCGCGTGCGCCGCGGTGCCGTCCTGCCCGGCCAGGCCGAGCAGTGCCGCGACCCCGGACACGTCGATGACGGCGCACAACCTCTCTCGCGTTGCGCGCGGCACCGGATGCGGACCGCTCACGAAGTGCTCGGCCGAGCGCAGATCGGCGGGCCGGGATGCAAGGCAGCGCAGCGCCTCCCACAACGGACCGTCCAGCCCGCCGGGGCGGGCAGCCAGCGCGAAGAGCGCCGAGAGCGGTTCGACCGGGATCGGCATCGCCGCCCCGCCACGACCCGGCAGGTCCGCCTTGTTCAGCACCACCAGTACCGGCTCGCGCGCGGCGCGTACCGCGACGATGTCCTCCGGCTTGACCACCTCGGCGACCACACGGACGGCCACGTCGGCGGCATGGGCTCGCTCGGCAATGCGCAGCCCGGTGGCGGCCAGCGCCGCAGCCACGGTCCGTCGGCCGACGCCGCGCCTGCCGTGGACGGCGACCCGCAGCGGCGCGGTGATGCCGGCGGCGAGCATCGCCAGCCGCGAGTCACAGCTTTGGGCGGCCAAGCCGGTCAGCTCGGCGGCGAAGAGTTGGTGTCCCGGTGTCACGACCATGCCTCCCCGCAATCGGTCCGGGCCATGGTCTCAGCTGCGCAGCCCGGCCGCGAGTCACCGCTGCGCCAGGCAACTGTTGCGTATCAATGTGGACCGCGAAGTGGGTACTCACGGGTCTATGGGCCACCATGGACTGCATGCATTCGCCGCGCGACGTCGAAACGGCACCAGACGTCCCTGGCGTCCAAGCCTCCGCTCCACGCCGTTTCCGCAACTTCAGCGTCCGCTATCGGCACTCGGCTCTGTCGGCCGGCCAACGCCAGACCTGGGAGCGGCTCTGGCCGGAGCTGGGCGCCGACGTCGTGCCCCCGCAGGGGTCCGAGCGTCCTCAGCCGCTGGATCCACGCCGCTGGTTCGGCCGAGATGCCCCGGTCGTGCTCGAGATCGGCTGCGGAGCCGGCACCTCGACCGTCGCGATGGCACAGGCCGAGCCGGACTTGGACGTGCTGGCCGTGGAGGTCTACGAGCGCGGACTGGCACAGCTGCTGTGCGCGATCGAACGCGAGCAGCTGGGCAACATTCGCCTGTTGCGCGGCGACGGTCTCGATGTGCTTGAGTACCTGATCGCCCCGGCATCGCTGACCGGGGTGCGCGTGTTCTTCCCCGACCCCTGGCCCAAAGCGCGCCACCACAAGCGGCGGCTGCTGCAACCGGCCACCATGGCCCTGATCGCCGATCGGTTGCGGCCCGGCGGCGTGCTGCACGCGGCGACCGACCATGCCGACTACGCCCTGCAGATCGCCGAGGCCGGTGACGGCGAACCGGGCCTGCGCCGGGTGTCCGGGGAGGCAGCGTTGCCGATCTCGATCGACCGCCCCACCACCAAGTACGAGGCCAAGGGCCGTGCGGCGGGCAGCGTGATCAACGAGTTCGTCTGGGAGCGGATCCCGTGACCGCCGCCGAGCTGGCCGCCGAGCCGACCGGAGCCGATCCGGGCAGCGAGGAGATGCCGGCCCAGCGGGTGTTGCTGGTGTGGGACGCCCCGAACCTGGACATGGGTCTGGGGGCCATCCTGGGCCGCCGCCCGACCGGGGTGGAGCGGCCCCGCTTCGACGCGCTGGGCCGCTGGTTGCTCCAGCGGACCACCGAGGTGGCGGCGGCCCACCCGCAGATCCGCGTCGAGCCCGAGGCCACGGTGTTCACCAACATCGCTCCGGGCAGCGCCGACGTTGTCCGCCCGTGGGTCGAAGCGTTGCGTAATGTGGGTTTCGCAGTCTTTGCCAAGCCGAAGATCGATGAGGACAGCGATGTCGATTCCGACATGCTCGAACACATCGCGCTGCGCAAGGACCAGGGACTGGTGGCCGTGGCCGTGGCATCCGCCGACGGTCAGGCGTTCCGGGAACCGCTGGAAGAACTCAGCGGACTCGGCATAGCCGTTACCGTGCTCGGATTTCGCGAACATGCGAGCTGGGCGCTAGCCTCGGATACCTTGGAGTTCGTCGACCTCGAGGACATCCCTGGTGTGTTTCGGGAGCGGCTGCCGCGGATCAGCTTGGATTCGCTGCCGGAACAGGGGGCGTGGCTCCAGCCGTTCCGGCCGCTGAGTTCACTGCTGAACTCACGAGAGTGACAACTGGAGAACCCGAAGTCAGCGAAGCGCGGGTCCAAAAGATGTCTCCACAGACCTTAGTAAGGAGCGTATAGGTGTTCGCCTGGTGGGGTCGAACTGTATACCGCTACCGGTTCATCGTAATCGGCGTGATGGTGGCGCTCTGCCTGGGTGGCGGCGTGTATGGGATGAGCCTGGGTGACCACGTCACCCAGAGCGGCTTCTACGACGACGGCAGCCAGTCGGTGCGGGCATCGATCGTCGGCGACGAGGTCTACGGGCGAGACCGCACCAGCCATGTGGTGGCGGTCTTCACCGCTCCCAAAGGCGAGACAGTCGACGATGAGGAATGGTTCGATTCGGTCAAGAGTGGGCTGAACAAGGTCAAGGACGGACACCCCGACGAGATTCTGAGCTGGGTCGGCTACTTCACCAATCCCGAAGCGCTGTCTTCGATGGCCGACCCGCAGAAAAAGCATGCCTTCGCGTCGATCCAGCTCAAGGGCGACGACGACGACACGATCTTGAAGAACTACCAGGCGGTCGAGCCCGACCTGCAGAAGCTCGACGGCGGCAAGGTCGAGCTCGGCGGCCTGCAACCGATTGCCAACGCGTTGACCGGCACCATCGCCAGCGACCAGAAACGGATGGAAGTCCTGGCGCTGCCGCTGGTGGCGGTGGTGTTGTTCTTCGTGTTCGGCGGGGTGATCGCCGCCAGCCTGCCCGTTATCGTCGGTGGTCTCAGCATCGCCGGGGCGACCGGCATCCTGCAGCTCACTACGCACTTCGGGCCGGTGCACTTCTTCGCCCAGCCGGTGGTGTCGCTGATCGGCCTGGGCATCGCGATCGACTACGGCCTGTTCGTGGTGAGCCGGTTCCGCGAAGAGATCGCCGAGGGGTATGACACCGAGGCGGCGGTCCGGCGCTCGGTGATGACCGCGGGACGCACGGTGGTGTTCTCGGCGGTGCTGATCATCGTGTCGTGTGCCAGCCTGCTGGTACTTCCGCAGGGTTTCGTGCATTCGCTGACCTATGCGTTCTTCGCCTCGGTGGGGCTGGCCGCGCTGCTGTCGATCACCCTGCTGCCGGCCATTCTGGGCGTGCTGGGGACCAACGTCGACGCGCTCGGCGTCCGCACCCTGTACCGCATTCCGTTCCTGCGGGAATGGGAGTTCTCCAACCGCATCATCGCCTGGTTCGCCGAGAAGACCCAGAAGACCAAGACTCGCGAAGAGGTCGAGGCCGGATTCTGGGGCAAGCTGGTCAACTACGTCATGCAGCGGCCGCTGGCATTTGCGATCCCCATCGTGGTGGCGATGATCCTGCTGATCATCCCGCTGGGGAAGCTGTCGTTCGGCGGTATGAGCGAGAAGTATCTGCCGCCGGACAACACCGCCCGGGTCGCCCAGGAGCACTTCGACGAGATCTTCCCCGGCTTCCGCACCGAGAAGCTGACGCTGGTGATCGAGAGCGACACCGGCAAGCCGGTCACCGACCAGCAGGTTGCCGACATCCGCAACCGGGCGATGTCGATCGGCGGGTTTGTGGTTCCCGACGACGACCCCAGCGAAATGTGGAAGGAACGCCCGTACCTTCCCGGCGCATCCAAGGATGACTCCGTGCGGGTGATCGAGAACGGCCTGATCAACCGCAACGATGCGGCGCAGAAGATCAAGGCGTTGCGCGCGATGAGCACGCCCAAGGGCCTCACCGTGCTCGTCGGCGGCACCCCGGCACTTGAGCAGGACAGCATCCACGCCATGGTGGACAAGGGACCGCTGATGCTGGTGATCTTGCTGACCACCACCACGCTGCTGATGTTCCTGGCCTTCGGGTCCTTGGTGCTGCCGTTGAAGGCCGCGGTTATGAGCGCGCTGACCATCGGCTCGACCATGGGCATCTTGACCTGGATGTTCGTCGACGGCCATGGCGCGGGCCTGCTGAACTTCACGCCCACACCACTGATGGTGGTGGTGATCGCCCTGGTGGTGGCGGTCGGCTGGGGCCTGGCCACCGACTATGAGGTCTTCCTGGTCTCCCGAATGGTGGAGGCACGCGAATCGGGAATGTCGACCACCGAGGCGATCCGGATCGGTACGGCCACCACCGGCCGGCTGATCACCGCCGCCGCGTTGATCCTCGCGGTGGTTGCCGCGTCGTTCGTGTTCTCCGACTTGGTGATGATGAAGTACCTGGCGTTCGGCCTGATGGCGGCGTTGCTGCTCGACGCCACCGTCATCCGGATGTTCCTGGTGCCCGCGGTGATGAAGCTTCTCGGCGACGACTGTTGGTGGGCGCCGCGCTGGATGAAACGCCTCCAGAACCGGATCGGGCTCGGCGAGATCCGGCTGCCCGACGAGCGGCGCCGGGTGGCGCGCCGTCCCGCGACCGCCACGGTCGGGCCCACCCCGGTGGGTGCGGCGGCAGCCCGCCCGACACATGACCCCACCCACCCGGCCCCCGGCCGCGCCGCCCCGGCCCGGTCACGAGTCGCCGAGCAGCTGCCCACCCGGCCGGTCAGCGGCGATCCGTCCAGCGCCCGGACCAACCGGATCAATGCCGGCCCGGCCGAGCCGCCGACCACCCGCTTCACAGCAGCCGATCCGGCCACCGAGCGGGTGGGGTCTCCCGGCGAGGGAGGCGAACGCGAGATCGAGTCGTGGCTGGGCGAGCTGCGCTCCGGCCGGGAGGCAACGCCGCCTCGGCGCGGGCGAGCGGCGCAAACTCCGGCGGATGCGGCCGACGAGCGGACGCGGGCACTGCCCCAGCCCGCCGACGACCTAGGTGCCACGGAGAACGCTCCCACCACCGCTATCCCGGTGCCGGGCACGCAAGGCGATTCCGATGCCCCGGAGACGGAGAAGTTCACCGCTGTCGGCGATCAGGCCGGCGACGCCGCCGCGGACGCCTCGCAGAGCCCGCAGCGCCGTGGCGCCTCAGGAGGTCTCAGCGCTGCTGAACTGCTGCGCCGGGAGGGTCGGTACTGACCTTGCCGGTGCCGGCCTCGCCGGTTTCCGGAGCCTCGGCGTCGTCGACCTCCGGTGGCGGCGGCGCAGAGCTGCCGATCAGCACCCGTACCGCCCGGTCGATGAATGCGATGGCCGGGACGGCGAGCAGCGCGCCGACGATGCCGGCCAGGACTCCGCCTGTGGAGATGCCCAGCACCACCGCCAAGGGGTGAATCGAGACGGCGCGCCCCATGACCAGGGGCTGCAATACGTGGGCTTCGAGTTGGTTGACCGCGATGATCAGCCCCAGGGTGACCAGCGCGTAGATCCAACCCTTGGCGATGAGCGCGACCAGCACGGCCAGCAACCCGGTGAGCACCGCACCGACGAGCGGGATGAACGCCCCCAGGAACACCAACGAGGCCAGCGGGAGCGCCAGTGGCACGGCCATGACCGCCAGACCGATGCCGATACCGAGGGCGTCGACCAGCGCCACCAGGAACGTGGCCCGCACGTAGCCGATCAGCGACTCGAACCCCGCGACACCGGCCGCGTACACGGTGTCGCGTACCCGGCTCGGGAAGACCTTCACGGTGAACCGCCAGATGTCGCGGCCGCCGTAGAGGAAGAAGATCAGCGTGAACAGCACCACGAAGGCACCGGTGAAGATCTTCGTGACGGTCTCGGCCGTCGACAGCGCGCCGCTGGTCAGCTTGGCCTGGTTGTTGCGCAGGCCGTTGACCACCGTGTCGCCGATACTGTCGATCTGTTCGGCACTGAGGTGCAGTGGTCCTTCGACCAGCCAGCGCTGGGTCGAGTTGATCACCTGGGTGACCTGTTCGACCAACTCGGGCACCCCGTCGATGAACTGGTCGACCACGAAGGTCAGCAGGCCGGCCAGTACCGCCAGGCCGCCCAACAGCAGCATGAACACCGCCAGCCCCCGCTGCACACCGTGCGCCGACAGCCAGTCCACGCCGGGCAGCAGCAAGGCCGACACCATCATCGCGATCGCCACCGGGACGAAAATCACCTCGAGGCGCCGGATGACCAGCAGCACCACCAGCACCGCGGCGAACAGCACCAGCAGGCGCCAGGCCCACGCCGCCGCCTTGCGAACAGTCGGATGTACGGATTCGTCTGCGCTGGCTGACATCCCGGTAGCGTAACGATGCCGCAGCGGGTCTACATCAGGTAGCGGAATATCGATATGCCGCGGTTAGCCTCTGAATTCGTGGCTCAGCTTCCCCTTTCTTCCGAATGCGTCGTTCCTGACGCGCCCGGAAGCCGAGCTGCGGCGGCGCGTCCGGGTGGTCGATACCGGTGGGTGCGCCCGGCACTGGTGGCACTGGTGGCAGTGATACTGGCCGTCGAAATGGTGCTGGCATGGGACCAGGTGACTGCCGCGTGGTGCAGCCTGTGCCGCGCCGAGGGCCGATGGCTGTTCGGGGCGATCATCGCCGCGGCGGCTTCCATGCACAGCTTCGCCCAGATTCAGCGGACCCTGCTGGGCTCGGCCGGCGTTCACGTGACGCAGGCACAGTCCGAGGCGGTGTTCTACGCCGCCAACTCACTGAGCACCACCCTGCCCGGGGGGCCGGTGCTGTCGACGACCTTCCTGTACCGGCAGCAGCGACGCTGGGGGGCATCGCCGGTGGTGGCGTCCTGGCAGTTGGTGATGTCGGGGGTGCTGCAGGCGGTCGGTCTGGCCGTACTGGGCCTCGGCGGCGCATTTCTGCTGGGCGCCCGCGGCAACCCCTTCTCGCTGCTGTTCACGGTGGGCGGTTTCATCGCACTGTTGCTGCTGGCGCAGGCAGTCGCTTCGCGGCCGGAGCTGATCGACGGCATAGGCGTGCGGGTGCTGTCCTGGGCCAACTCGGTGCGCGACCGGCCCGCTGACACCGGCCTGGCGACGTGGCGCAGGTTGCTGGGCCAGTTGGAGTCGGTGAGCCTGGGCCGGCGCGCGGCGTCGACGGCGTTCGGCTGGTCCTTGTTCAACTGGGTCGCCGACGTCGCCTGCCTGGCGTGCGCGGCCTACGCGACCGGCGGACAGGCCTCGGTTGCCGGTTTGACGGTGGCCTACGCCGCCGCCCGGGCGGCGGGAACCATTCCCCTGATTCCCGGTGGCCTGCTGGTGGTGGAGGCGGTACTGGTGCCGGGGCTGGTATCGAGCGGACTGGCTTTGCCGGACGCCATCTCGGCGGTGCTGATCTACCGGATGATCAGCTGGCTGCTGGTCTCAGCGGCCGGCTGGGTGGTGTTCTTCTGCCTGTTCCGCACCGACAACGCGGACCACGCCGCCGCGGTGGACGCCCCGGCCCTCAGCGAATGGCTACCGGCTGAGTCACCGAGCCCGCGGGCGGGCCGCTCACCGGCAGGCCGTTTATCGGCAGGCCGCCACCCGGCAGACCGGCGCCCGGCAGGGCGCCCTGGGCGGCCTGCAGCAGCCCGAGCACCTGCGGCAGGCTGATCGCCAGCCTGCACTCCTCGGCGACTTCGGTCACCGGTGCGGTGATCTTGGCCAGGTCGTCCTGAACCTTCGGATTGGCGTCGAAGTGCGCCTTGAGGTTTGCCAAGGTCTGCGGGCCGGGCTGCTGCTGCAGGGCACCGGTCATCACCTGATTGGTGTCCGGGTGCGAGTCCAGGTAGTCGCCGGTGGCGGTGACCACCTTGCCCACCGTGCGGGCGATCTCGCTGGCCACGCAGGGGTCTTTGGCCGCGGTCGCCGAAGGCGCCGACGGGGTGGCCACCAGCGTCGCCGCGACGGCGCCGCCCAGGACGGCGGGCAGGGCGGCCACGGCGCCCCACCTCGCCGGGCGACGGCGCAGGGCGGCGGCATGGGTGCTGTTCACGAACTCTCCTCACGGCAGGCGGGGTTTTGATCCGCGCCGACGGGCCCGATCGCAGCCCGCCCGATGCGCGGTCGGGTGTGCCAGCGATGCCCCCCGGCAACGACCGCGGATCGATCGGCGGTCTTTCGGCCCATCCTGACAGTAACCACCACACCTCGCCACCCCAGCGCAAGTCTCCCCTGGTCACAGTGTGATTCCCGGCGTGCATCAGAGCAGCTCACAGGCGAGCGAAACCACCGGGACGACACTTTGCTGCGGTAGGCTCGCAGCACGCGACGCACCGGTGCGCCGCGTGAGCGGGGAGAGCCGAAATCCAGCAGTTCATGATGCGCCTCAGCAGCAACCTGCGCAGATTCCGCTGGGTGGTCTTCACAGGTTGGCTACTGGCTGTCATCCCCTCGCTCTACCTGGCCGCAACCCAGTCCGGTCACCTCACCGGCGGCGGCTTCGAGGTAGCCGGATCGCAGTCGCTGCATGTGCAGTATCAGCTTGAGGAGCACTTTCCCGAGCAGGGCGCATCTCCGCTGGCCCTGGTGGCCGCACCGCGCGCCGACGCCACCTACCGGGACATGACCGAAGCCGTCGCGCTGCTCCAGCGGACGGCCGCCGAGGTTCCCAGCGTGACGGTGCTGCCGAACACCACACAGCCCCCGCCGCGGCCCGATCGGCCCTACGTCGTGTTGCTGCGGGTCGACTTCAACAACACCGGCGCCGTCGACGTCGCCAAAAAGCTCCGCACCCGCTTGGGGGTCGAAGGCGAACATCCCGGCCGGATCGAGAACGGCTCGGTCAGCCTGTACGTGATCGGCCAGGGTGCGCTGGGCGCCGCCGCGTCGGCGAAGACCAAACAGGACATCGGCGCAGCCGAGCGGTGGAACCTGCCGATCGTGCTGATCGTGCTGCTGGCCGTCTTCGGCTCCTTGGCGGCCGCCGCGATCCCGCTCGCGCTCGGGATCGGCACGGTGATCGTCACCATGGGGCTGGTCTATCTGCTGTCTCTGTTCACCACGATGTCGGTGTTCGTCACGTCGACGGTGTCCATGTTCGGCATCGCCCTGGCGATCGACTATTCGCTGTTCATCCTGATGCGTTACCGCGAGGAACTGCGGTCCGGTCGCCAACCGCAGGAGGCAGCCGACGCGGCGATGGCGACGTCCGGGCTGGCGGTGGGGCTCTCGGGTCTGACCGTGGTGGCCTCGCTCACCGGGATCTATCTGATCAACACACCGGTGCTGGTGTCGATGGCCACCGGAGCGATCCTGGCTGTCTCGGTGGCCGTGCTCGCCTCGATCACCCTGACCCCCGCGGTACTGGCGGTGCTGGGCCGGGCGGTGGCCAAACGATCGGCGCTGCTGCACTGGGCGCGGGGCCCACAAGCCGCCCAGTCGCGGTTCTGGACCAGGTGGACGGCGTCGGTGATGCGCCGGCCCTGGGTCTCGGCGCTGGTGGCGGCAGGCTTCCTGCTCGCGCTCGCGGCACCGGCACTGTCGCTGTCGCTCGGCAACAGCATGCTGCGCCAGTTCGACTCCTCCCACGAGATCCGGGGCGGGGTGGCCGCGGCGTCCCAAGCACTGGGTCCCGGTGCGATGGGACCGGTTCGGGTGCTGGTGACCATCCCGGACTCGAATGCGTCGGCACCCGCTCACGCCGAGACGTTCGCGGCGATCCGCCGGGAGATGTCCGCGGCGCCGCACATCGCCTCGGTGTCGCCGCCGGTGTTCGCCGACGACGACAGCAGCGGTCTGCTGTCGGCGGTGCTGTCGGTCGATCCCGAGGACATGGCCGCCCGCGCCACCGTCGACTGGATGCGCGAACACCTGCCGGCGGCGGCCGGATCGCCGGCGGTGCAGG
>NZ_JRMK01000100.1:0-16032 GCF_000972925.1 Mycobacterium sp. UM_Kg1
AGCACGGCGAAGCCGGGCGACGCGGGTCACCGCCCACCGGCACCGCGGTGATCGCGAGCACGGCGAAGCCGGGCGACGCGGGTCACCGCAGCCCCGGGGCCCGATCCGCCCGGGTAGACGTGCGGCAGGCCGCCAGCGATGATGACCGCATGGACCTGCACACCCCGCCGGGCGATGCACCCGCTCCCGCCGCTCCCGAGGCCGCCGGCACGGCGGCCACGCCGCCCCTCTCAGCCACCGCCCCGGTGCCCTATGCGGCGTCACAGAGCCAGGTCCGCAACCCTTTTCCGCCGATCGCCGACTACGCTTTCCTGTCGGACTGCGAGAACACCTGCCTGATCTCGGCGGCCGGTTCGGTGGAGTGGATGTGCCTACCGCGTCCGGACTCCCCCAGCGTCTTCGGCGCTCTGCTGGACCGCAGCGCAGGGCACTTTCGGCTCGGCCCCTACGGGGTTTCGGTGCCCGCGGCGCGGCGCTACCTGCCCGGCAGTCCGATCATGGAAACCACCTGGCAGACCCACACCGGCTGGCTGATCGTGCGGGACGCGCTGGTGATGGGCAAGTGGCACGACATCGAAGCCCGGTCGCAGACCCACCGCCGCACCCCCACCGATTGGGACGCAGAACACATCCTGCTGCGCACGGTGCGCTGTGTCAGCGGCACCGTCGAACTGACCATGAGCTGCGAGCCGGCGTTCGACTATCACCGCACCAGCGCCACCTGGGAATACTCGTCGAACGCCTATGGTGAGGCGATAGCGCGGGCCCGGCAGAATCCCGACGCCCATCCCACCCTGCGCCTGACGACGAACCTGCGGCTGGGGCTGGAGGGCCGCGAGGCCCGCGCCCGGACCCGGCTGACCGAGGGCGATGACGTGTTCGTCGCCTTGAGCTGGTCAAAACACCCTGCGCCGCAGAGCTACGCCGAAGCCGCCGACAAGATGTGGAACACCACCGAGTGCTGGCGCCAGTGGATCAACGTGGGCAACTTCCCCGACCACCCCTGGCGTTCCTATCTGCAGCGCAGTGCGCTCACACTCAAGGGCCTGACCTACTCCCCGACTGGGGCCCTGCTGGCCGCGCCGACGACGTCGCTGCCCGAAACACCTCAGGGCGAACGAAATTGGGACTACCGCTACAGCTGGGTGCGGGACTCGGCGTTCACCCTGTGGGGCCTGTACACGCTGGGTCTGGACCGTGAAGCCGACGACTTCTTCTCCTTCATCGCCGATGTGTCCGGGGTCAACAACGGTCAGCAGCATCCGCTGCAGGTGATGTACGGCGTCGGCGGGGAGCACGAGCTGGTCGAGGAAGAGCTGGATCACCTGTCCGGCTACGACAACGCCCGTCCGGTGCGGATCGGAAACGGTGCCTACAACCAGCAACAGCACGACATCTGGGGCACCATGCTCGACTCGGTCTACCTGCACGCCAAGTCTCGCGAGCAGATCCCCGAGACCCTGTGGCCGGTGCTCAAACGCCAGGTGGAGGAGGCCATCAAGCATTGGCGCGAACCCGACCGGGGCATCTGGGAGGTCCGGGGCGAACCGCAGCACTTCACCTCCTCGAAGGTGATGTGCTGGGTGGCGCTGGACCGCGGGTCGAAGCTGGCCGAACTGCAGGGCGCGGTGTCCTATGCCAAGCAGTGGCGGGCGATCGCCGAGGAGATCAAGGCAGACGTACTGGCCAACGGCGTGGATTCCCGGGGTGTGCTGACCCAGACATACGGCAGCACGGCGCTGGACGCGTCTCTGCTGCTGGTGGTGCTGACCCGGTTTCTGCCTGCCGACGACCCGCGGGTGCGGGCCACCGTGATGGCGATCGCCGAGGAACTCACCGAAGACGGCCTGGTGCTGCGGTACCGGACCGAGGAGACCGACGACGGCCTGTCCGGCGCCGAGGGCACCTTCACCATCTGTTCGTTCTGGCTGGTCTCGGCGCTGGTGGAGATCGGCGAGGTCAGTCGCGCCAAGCACCTGTGCGAGCGGCTGCTGTCGTTTGCCAGCCCGCTGCACCTCTACGCCGAGGAGATCGAGCCCCGCACCGGCAGGCACCTGGGCAACTTCCCGCAGGCCTTCACCCACCTGGCGCTGATCAACGCCGTTGTGCACGTGATCCGCGCCGAGGAGGAGGCCGACTCCACCGGAGGTTTCCAGCCCGCGAACGCGCCGATGTAGCCTCAGCCGCTGAGGTTGCGGACCTTGTCCAGCATTGCCCGCACCATGTCGGCGGCGGTCGTGTCGCCGGCGGGCGGAACGCCGGAATCGTCGCCCTCATCGGCGAACCAGAACACGTCGACGTCGACGATGCAGTTCACCCGCGACCCGAGCGCGCGGGAAACCCGCAGTCCCGCTTCGCCGTCCACGCTGGTGCGCACGACGGCGACCAGGATCGCGTCCTCGTCGGAGACGTCGGCGATCTCCCCGCTGGCCTCGCTGTCGGTGCCGCTGTCACGGGTCACCACCACCCCGTCGCAGCTGCGCCACTGCTGGGCGAACTTCTCCACCAGCGCGTCGGCTTCGGTGGCGCTGTCCAGTGCGATGACCGCCTCGCCCACCCCGGTCAGCGGGGAGTCCACGGCGGCGGAACTGTCCCAGAACTCATGGGCGGCGTCGCGCACGTTCGCGGAGCTGTACACGCTGCGCTGCCCGCCCACGGCGGGACCGACGCAGTCCTGCGGCGCGGCCGACTCCCAGGCGTCGGGCAGCTCGTCGAGACCGCCGTAGCGCGGCGGCAGGGAGGGGTCGCTGCGGAAGGGCTGACCGGTCAGCTTGGTGAGCTCGGAATCGTCGAGCAACACCTGCCGGACCGCCATCCCGGTGACCGGCGTGGGCGCCAGATCCGCTGCGGGCCGGACAGTCCCGGAGACCACGGTGGTGCACCCGCTGGACAGCAGCACCAGCGCCGCGGCGCCCGCGATTGTGCGTGCCCGGGCGGTCACTACTTCTTGGCCTTGTCGCCGGGGCCGCCACTGTCGGTGGACAGCGCCGCGACGAACGCCTCCTGCGGCACGTCCACCCGACCGATGGTCTTCATCCGTTTCTTGCCCTCTTTCTGCTTTTCCAGCAGCTTGCGCTTGCGGCTGATGTCACCGCCGTAGCACTTGGACAACACGTCTTTGCGGATAGCCCGGATGTTCTCGCGCGCAATGATTCTCGATCCGATGGCCGCCTGCACGGGCACTTCGAACTGCTGGCGCGGAATCAGCTCCTTGAGTTTGGTCGTCATCTTGTTGCCGTAGGCCGAGGCCGCGTCTTTGTGCACGATCGCACTGAACGCGTCCACGGCTTCACCCTGCAGCAGAATGTCGACCTTGACCAGGTCGGCCTCCTGCTCGCCGGCCTCCTCGTAGTCCAGGCTGGCGTAGCCGCGGGTACGTGACTTCAACGAGTCGAAGAAGTCGAAGATGATCTCGCCCAACGGCATCGTGTAGCGCAGCTCGACACGCTCCGGGGAGAGGTAGTCCATCCCGCCGAGTTCGCCGCGGCGGGACTGGCACAGTTCCATGATGGTGCCGACGAATTCGCTCGGCGCGATCACCGTGGTTTTGACAACCGGCTCGAAAACCGTGCGAATCTTTCCCTCCGGCCAGTCCGACGGGTTGGTGACGATGATCTCGCTGTTGTCCTCGGCGATCACGCGGTAGACCACGTTGGGCGAGGTGGAGATCAGATCCAGGTCGAATTCACGTTCCAGACGTTCCCGGGTGATCTCCATGTGCAGCAGTCCCAGGAAGCCGCAGCGGAAACCGAAGCCCAGCGCCACCGAGGTCTCCGGTTCGTAAGTCAATGCGGCATCGTTGAGCTGTAGTTTGTCCAGGGCGTCACGCAGGTTGGGATAGTCCGACCCGTCCACCGGGTACAGCCCGGAATAGACCATCGGCTTGGGCTCGCGGTATCCGGTGAGGGCCTCGGTGGCCCCGCCCCGCGCGGGGGTGACGGTGTCGCCCACCTTGGACTGCCGCACGTCCTTCACGCCGGTGATCAGATAGCCCACCTCGCCGACGCCCAGGCCCTTGGCGGGCTTGGGTTCGGGCGACACGATGCCGACTTCGAGGAGCTCGTGGGTGGCACCGGTGGACATCATCGCGATCTTCTCGCGCGGCAGGATCTTGCCGTCGACGACCCGGACGTAGGTGACCACGCCGCGGTAGATGTCGTAGACGGAGTCGAAGATCATCGCCCGAGTCGGCGCGTCGGCGTCGCCGGTGGGCGGGGGCACCTGCCGGACCACCTCGTTGAGCAGCTCCGCCACGCCCTCGCCGGTCTTTCCCGACACCTTCAGGACGTCTTCGGACTCGCACCCGATGATGTGGGCCAGCTCGGCGGCATAGCGCTCCGGGTCGGCGGCGGGCAGGTCGATCTTGTTGAGCACCGGGATGATCGTCAGATCCCGGTCCAGTGCCAGGTACAGGTTGGCCAGGGTCTGGGCCTCAATGCCCTGGGCGGCGTCGACCAGCAGGATCGCGCCCTCGCAGGCCTCCAGCGCGCGGGACACCTCATAGGTGAAATCGACGTGGCCGGGCGTGTCGATCAGGTGCAACACGTAGTCGCCGGCCGCCGGCCCGCCCGGGCCCCGCTCCGGGTCCTCGGTGACCGTCCAGGGCAGTCGAACGTTCTGCGCCTTGATGGTGATGCCGCGCTCCCGCTCGATGTCCATCCGATCCAGGTACTGGGCCCGCATCGATCGATCGTCGACGACGCCGGTGAGCTGCAGCATCCGGTCGGCCAGGGTCGATTTGCCATGGTCGATGTGGGCGATGATGCAGAAGTTCCGTATCTGCGCCGGCGCGGTGAAGGTCTGGTCGGCGAAACTGCTGATGGGAATCTCCTGGTGAACCGGGGGGCGGTGATGCTTTCTGCCTAGTCAGGGTAGCGAGGCGGAGGCCGCAAAACGAAACCCCCGGAGTCGGATCTCCAGGGGCTCGCGTTTCGCGACGGCAATCACAGGTCGATCGCCAAGTAAGCGCCGATGTCCGCGACGCCGGCCATGAGGAAGTTTGCGGCGTCTTCCCAGGCGGTGTCACCTGCCAGACCGGCCGCGATCGCGGCGTCCGAGCCGAACAGGTAGTCGGCGGCGTCCTCGAACTCGATCTGGTCTCCCCCGTTGAGGATCGCGAAAAGCAGCACGTTGTTGGCGTCGACGAACTGGGTCACCGCGCCGTTGAACAAGCTGTAGGAGCCGGGGTCGGACGAGATCTCGTTCTCCCAGTCGAAGCCGTAGAGCAAGGCGCCCAAGGCGGCGTTCACGTCCTCGGGATCGATGGTGAGAAACGGGTTGGCGTCAGTCGCGTCGCTGACCTTGTCGCCGACGCCGGCCAGAATGGCCTGCGACTCGAACAGGAAATTCATCGAACCGATCTGGAAGTCCAGCAACGGGCCGAAATCCACGACGTCGGACTCCTCGGCCGCTGCCACCGGCGCCAACGCCAATGCCAGACCAGCAGCGAAGCTGCCCACCACGCCCAGTTTGCGCATTATCGATCCCCCCCCAGATCAGTCGCGATGGCCCCTCCGGCGACTGATTCCCCAACCAAACGCCGGCCCCCCAGCACCATTGCTGCAAGCCTCGTTAAATCTAACAAGCACCTGTGATCAATACAAGTGAATGCCTGTATGTTCTGAACCGCATCGCCTTCGGCGACACCCGGCCCTCACCGCGGGCGGGGAGTTTTCCCAGCACAGCGCACGACGATGGGGCGCTACCAGGCATCTTCGACGGCGCACCGCGGTCAGCTGAGCCACGCGCAGGGGGGCGCGCCGCCGTGGTGCCGCCTGGCTATTCATTAAGTGAATGTCCAGACCTCAGCTTCGCCTGGTGTGCGGCCCACAGCCGGGTCCGGTCCGCGCAGGAGCGCCGGGGCCAGGTGCCGGAGCGGTTTTCCGCCTATGCTGCGAGCATGGCTTCCCCGCGGAAGACCCGATGGCAGACGATGCAGCGATTCGCGGAGAACCTGGTGTTCAACGAAGCTCCACGGTTCATCCGCCAGCTCGAGCAGGCACCGCTGGTACAGCAGCGCGTCCAGCGCGGTATCGAGCAGGGCATCAGGATCGGTCTGGAGATTCTCGGCGGCGCAACGGCCGAACCGCCCGCCCCGGTCCCCTCCGGGCGCCCGGTGACCAACAGCAGTGTCCCCACTGCGCAGCGCGCCCGCCGGCTGGTGTACGCCCCGAACCTCAACGGCCGCGCCGATCCGGGCGAGATCGTCTGGACATGGGTGGCCTACGAGGACGAGCCTGACCGCGGCAAGGACCGGCCGGTGCTGGTCGTCGGCCGCGACCGGGACGTGCTGCTGGGATTGATCGTGTCGAGCCGACAACGGCATGCCGAGGACACGAACTGGATCGGCATCGGGGCCGGCAGCTGGGATGAGTCCCGCCGGCTCAGCTGGGTGCGGCTCGACCGGGTGCTCGATGTTCCCGAGGAATCGATCCGGCGCGAAGGCGCCATCCTGGCGCGTGCGGTGTTCGAGACGGTGGCCGCCCGGCTGCGCAGCGACTACTCGTGGAGCTGAAACCGGGCGCGCGCGGCACCTAGCCCTGGCTGATGTAGGAGCGCAGCGCCGCTTGTTCGGCCTGCAGCTCCTCCATCCGGGACTTCACCACGTCACCGATGCTGACGATGCCGGCCAGCCGGCCGTTGTCGAGTACCGGAATGTGGCGGGCCCGATGCTCGGTCATCAAGATGCTGACGTCGTCGGCGGTATCTGCCTTGGTGCAGGTCGCCACGACGCGGGTCATGATCGCCGACACCGGCCGGGCCAGCAGACTGGCGCCGTGCACGTGCAGCTGGCGTACCACGTCACGCTCGGATGCCACCCCCTCGAGCCCCTCGCTTCCGATCACGACCATGGCGCCGATGTTGTGCTCCGCCAGGCCCGCGAGCAACTCCATGACGGTGGCCTCCGGATGGATGGTCACCACCGCCGCACCCTTATTCCGCAATACGTCCGCGATCCGCATCGAAGCCTCCCGCCGCAGTGATCTGCTTCACACCAGGCTAGGCCATCTGGGTAAACCGCGGGGCGGTGATAACGAAACTGCACCGAAGGCACGACGGCAGAGACATTTGTGTGGCATATGTGACTCATGACGATCGAGATCACCCTGCTGGGCACCGGAAGCCCGATCCCCGACCCGAACCGCGCCGGCCCGTCGACCCTGATCCGGGCAGGCGGCCAGCAACTGCTGGTCGACTGCGGACGCGGAGTGCTGCAGCGGTTGGCGGCCGCCGGTGCGGGGGCCAGCACGCTCTCCGCGCTGCTGCTGACGCATCTGCACAGTGACCACATCGCCGACCTGGGCGATCTGCTGATCACCCGCTGGGTCACCACCTTCACCCCGGACGCCCCGCCGTTGCCGATCATCGGACCGCCCGGCACCGCCGAGGTCGTGGAGGCGACGCTGCGCGCCTTCGGCCACGACATCGGCTACCGCATCGCTCACCACGACGATCTGACCGCGCCGCCGGGAGTCGACGTGCGGGAGCACATCACCGGGCAGGTGTGGGACCGCGACGGCGTGCGCATCACTGTGGCGCCCACCGACCACCGGCCGGTGACTCCCACCATCGGCTTCCGGATCGAGCACCGCGACGAAGACGGGACCGCCTCGGTGGTGATGGCCGGCGACACCGTGCCCTGCGAGGGCCTCGACGAGCTGGCGGCCGGGGCCGACGCGCTGGTGCACACGGTGATCCGCGACGACCTCGTCGGGGTGCTGCCCCAGCAGCGGATCCGCGACATCTGCGACTACCACTCCTCGGTGGCGCAGGCAGCCGCGACCGCCAAGCGGGCGGGGGTGGGCACGTTGGTGCTGACCCACTATGTGCCGGCCCTGGTGCCCGGGCAGGAGGACCAGTGGCGGGCGTTGGCGGCCGCGGAGTTCGACGGGCCGATCGAGCTCGGCAACGACCTGCATCGAGTCGAGGTGGGCGCGCGCGGATGAGTCGAGTTGGGGACTTGCCGGGCCAGCTGCTACCCTGAACAGCTGTTGCTCCCGCGTCGGGAGGTAAACCCAACTCAAGCTTTTGCGAAGGAATTACTCCGTGGCCAACATTAAGTCGCAGGTCAAGCGCAACCGGACCAACGAGCAAGCCCGGCTGCGCAACCAGTCGGTGAAGTCTGCGGTGCGCACCGCGATCCGCGCGTTCCGCGAGGCCGCCGCTACCGGTGACAAGGACAAGGCCGGCGAGCTGCTGGTCGCCACCAGCCGCAAGCTGGACAAGGCCGCCAGCAAGGGCGTCATCCACAAGAACCAGGCCGCCAACAAGAAGTCGGCACTGGCCAAGGCGCTCAACAAGCTCTGATAGCCCCGAGCGCCACCGGCGTAGGCCCCTGATTCCCCGCGGAACAGGGGCCTTCGTGTTGGGAAGGGATCAGCGGGCGGCCAACTCGGCGACTCCGCGGACGGCGCTTTCCAGAGCGTGATCGGCATCCGCGGCGGCCCCTTTGACGTCGGCGTTGAGGGCGGCGACCATCCGCACGGCGGCCGCGAGGGAATCCCTCGACCAGTACCGGGCCTGTTTCTGCGCCTTCTGCACCCGCCAGGGCGGCATGCTCAGTTCACCGGCCAACCGGTAGGGGTCGCCGGACCTGGACCCGACCCGGGCGATGGTGTGGATCGCCTCGGCCAGGGCGTCGGCCAGCACCACGTGCGGCTCCCCGCGGATCATCGCCCAGCGCAGCGCCTCGGTGGCGCCGGCGACATCGCCGACCACGGCCCGCTCGGCGATGTCGAACCCCTTCACTTCGGCTTTCCCGCTGTGGTAGCGGCGCACGGCGGCGGCGTCGACATGCCCGCCCGTGTCGGCGACCAGCTGTGAGCACGCCGACGCCAGTTCGCGGATGTCGGAGCCCACCGCGTCGAGCAGCGCCGTGACCGTGTCGTCGTCGACGCGCACCTTCAGTCGGCGGAACTCGGCTCGGACGAAGTCGGCCCGTTCGCCGGCCTTGGTGATGCGGGCGCAGGGATGTACCTGTGCACCGAGTTCCTGTAACCGCCCGGCCAGAGCTTTGGCCCGCCCCCCACCGGTGTGCACGACCACCAGGACGGTGCCCGGCGGGACGTCCTCCGCGGTGGCGGCGATCAGCGTCACCGCGTCCTTGCCCGCCTCGGCCGCCGCCTCGAGCACCACCACCCGCTCGTCGGCGAACAGCGACGGACTCAGCAGTTCGGCGAGCTCGCCGGCCTCGACCTCGCCGGCGCGCAACCGGTCCACCGGGATGTCGGTGCTGCCGGCTTGTGCGCGCACCCCGGCCAGCACCTGGCCGACGGCCCGTTCGACCAGCAGTTCCTCATCCCCGAGGATCAGATGCAGCGGCGCCACCGGTTGCCTCACCCCGCAATCGTGTCACGGTGGCCCGACACCGGCCCAGCCGGTCAACACCTCGGTGACCGACCACGCCAGCACGCCCAGCATCAACGCCGTCAGGCCCCACCGGCACCATCGCCACCGCCAGCACACCACCACCAGCACCGCTGCGACGCCGACTCCGGCGACTCCGCCCACGCCCCCCGGCACCGGCACGGCCGACGAGGGAAGCCCACCGGCCCAGCGGGCGACGGCACACACCCACCACAGTTCCGGCCCGGTGAAACGGATCAGCAGGTCGGCGCCGGTGGGCCACCACCCGCACAGTACCGCCGCCGCGCTGCCCAGCACCGTGATCGGCGCGACCAGCGCCGCCACCGCCAGGTTGGCGACCGTGCTGACCAGGCTCAGCCGCCCGGAGATGCCGGCGATCAACGGCGCGGTCACCAGGTTCGCCGCCCATGCCACGCAGACTGCGGCGGCCAGCGATCGCGGCCATCCGCGTTCCACCAGTCGTGCCGTCCACACCGGGGCGATGAGCACCAATGCCGCGGTGGCCACCACCGACAGCGCGAACCCGATGTCGACAGCCAGGTGTGGGGCCAGCGCCAGCAGCACGAGCACGGCCGCGGCCAGACTCGGCACCGCCTGGCGGCTGCGGGCCGTGAGCACACCCAGCAGCGCGATGGCTCCCATCACCGCCGCGCGCAGCACGCTGGCCGTCGGCTGCACCACGATCACGAAGGCCACCAGTGCCACCGCGGCCAGCAGTGCCGCCGGCCGCGGACCGACCAGCCGCGCCGAGAACAACACCGCGCCGCACACGATGGTCACGTTGGCCCCGGAAACGGCCATCAGGTGCGTCAGCCCGGCGGCCCGGAAGTCTCGGCCGGTCGCCGCGCTGATCGCCGAGGTGTCGCCGAGCACCAAAGCGGGCAGCATCCGGGCCTGCTCGTCGGGCAGCACGCGCGCGGCGGCGGCCGCGAAGCGGACCCGGACCCGGTGGGCCGTCCGGGCGACCGGGCCGGCCCTGCCCCGCACCGGCGGGCCGGCGGCTGTGAGCACCGCGACGGACAGGTCGCGCCGAGCCGGGTGGGAGACCTTGGCGCGAAACGCCATCGGCTGGCCGACCATCACCTCGTCGAAGTCGGCGCTCGACGCGAATACCACCACCCGGCCGGACGCGGCGGCATCGTTGAGCCGCTGCATCGTGGCCCGAAACATCACCCGGCGGGCACCGACGGGCACCGCGCTCTCGCTGGCGGTCACCGTCACCGACGCGGTGCTGCCGACCGCCGCGGCGATCGGGTGATGCTCAACCGCGTCGGTGCGCAGCGCAACGGCCCAGCCGAATCCCCCGCCGGTCAGCGCCGCCACGGCCGCCGCCGCGCCCGCCAGTCGCCAGCCGGGGCGCCGGCGCCGCCCGGCGTAGCGGCAGAGAGCTGCGGCAGCCACCGCCAACAGCACACACAGCACCGCCAGCACACCGCCGATCCGCCACTGAATGCCGGCCGCCGCCACCAGCCAGCCGGCCGCCGCTGCGGGCACCAGCCGGATGTCGAGCCGGGCCGCCGGCGCGGCCGCTACCTGCGTCACGGTCAGACACGGACCAGGGCACGCAACTTCTCCAGGCGCGCCGGGCCGATCCCGTCGACCTCGCCGAGCTGATCGACGCTGGCGAACCTGCCGTGGGTGTCACGCCAGGCGACGATGGCGGCCGCGGTCACCGGCCCCACTCCCGGCAGCGCGTCAAGTTGCTCGGCCGTCGCGGTGTTGAGGTTGACCGGCTCGTCCCGGTGCGGCTCGGGCCCGGTTGCCGTCGGCGTGGTGCTGGGCCGCGGCGCGTCCGGCACCGCCGGCACCGGACCGGCCGAACTGCCCAGCACCGGCAGACCGGCGGGCGGCGCCAGACCGACCACGATCTGTTCGCCGTCGACCAGGGGCCGGGCCAGGTTCAGCCCGAGTGTGTCGGCACCGTCGAGGGCCCCGCCGGCTGCGGTCAGCGCGTCGGCGATGCGTGATCCCGGCGACAACGTCGCCAGACCGGGCTTGCGCACCAGTCCGACCACGCTGACCACCACCTGCTCGGCGGGCGGCGCCCCGGTGTCCGCCGCCGGCGTGCCGGGGGGCGGGCTGGCCGGCGAAACCGCCTCCACCGGAGGCAGTTTGGCACTGACTACCGGCGCGGGCCGGTCCCGCAACATGGTGAACACCGTGATCAGCACCGCCACCGCGGCAATCACCGCCGTCGCGATCACCCCGGCCCGGCCCGGGTCGGCCCTTACCTTGGCGAGCCAGCCGGCCTCGGCGGTGCCGTCGGGCAGCCAGCGCGGCGGCGACGCGGCGGGGCCGGACGCATCGTCGGCTTGGGGGCCGCATTCGTCAGGGTCGGGCTCGGCCAGCAGGCCCAGCCGCCGCTGCAGCCGTTCACCCGGGAGTTCTGATGCCATGGCGCCGACGGTAGGTGCGGTCCCCGGCAGCACACTGCGCTCACGGCCTGATACCGACGGTTCTGTGGATGCAGCGCCGGGCTGTGCACAACGCCGGCCCTGCGGTCGCCGCTACGGGTTCAGCCACTCCCCGACATCGTGGGAGATCCCCGAAGACGGCGCATAGCGCACCTTGGTCGCGGTGACGCCGGCGGGCAGTGCGAAGACCACGCAGCCGGCCTTGGACGAACCGGCGGCGATCAGAAACCAGCCGTAGGCGAAGTCGTCGCACTCGGTCACCGCGGCGAAATCCGCGTGGTAATCCTGGCCGTCGGAACCGACCACCGTGACATCGCTGTTGCTGTTGCCGACGATGGTCGTGGTCCCGGTGTTCTCGATCCGCAGTTTGGTGGCCAGATAGGTCTTGTCGGCCGCCCCCCAGCCGTTCGGGACGGTCGCCGGGGCGATCACCTCGGTCAGGGTCACCGCGATCTGCTGCCCGCCGATGCGCATCAGCTTCAGCGTCTGGCCGGTATGGGCCGCCGGCCGTGGCGCCGCCGTAGGCTGGGCAGCCGCTGGTTCCGGCCGGGGCCTGGGGGCCGGCTCCGGTGAACACGACACCACCGACAAAGCCACCACCCCGAGCACGACACCCCACCGTCTCATGAGGTCCAGACTACAAAAGCGCACGCCAAGCCCTCCCCCGCAGCGACCGCGAGCGGGCCGATTAGGGTGCATACCAACCGTGAGTTCACCCAACCAACCGGGAGGTCGACGTGAGACTGGCATTGACCGCGGAGGAGGCAGCATTCCGCGACGAAATGCGCACCTTCTTCACCACCGAGATCCCCGCCGAGATCCGCGAGCGCAATCGGCTGGGCCGCTCGGTCCTTCCCGACGACACCATCGCCACGCAGCGGATCCTCAACGCCCATGGCCTGGCGGTACCCAACTGGCCGGTGGAGTGGGGCGGCAAGGATTGGACCGAAACCCAACACCAGATCTGGCACGACGAGATGAACCTGGCCTCGGTGCCCGAACCGCTGACCTTCAACGCCAAGATGGTCGGCCCGGTGATCGCGGAATTCGGCTCCCAGGCGATCAAGGAACGCTTCCTGCCCGCCACGGCCAACCTGGACATCTGGTGGTGCCAGGGCTTCTCCGAACCCGACGCGGGCTCCGACTTGGCGAGCCTGCGCACCACGGCGGTACGCGACGGCGACAGCTACATCGTCAACGGGCAGAAGACCTGGACCACGCTCGGCCAGTACGCGGACTGGATCTTCTGCCTGGTGCGCACCGACCCGCAGGCGCCCAAGAAGCAGGCCGGAATCTCCTTCCTGCTGTTCGAGGTGTCGACACCCGGTGTGACCATGCGCCCGATCAAGATGATCGACGGCGGCTATGAGGTCAACGAGGTGTTCTTCTCCGACGTGCGGGTGCCCGCCGACCAGCTGGTCGGCCAGGAGAACCACGGCTGGACCTACGCGAAGTTCCTCTTGGGCAACGAGCGGACGGGCATCGCCGGGGTGACCCACACCAAAGTGCGGGTCGCCGAGCTCAAGAAGCGCGCCAAGGAGCTGGGGGCCCTCGACGACCCGTTGTTCGCCGCCCGGGTCGCTGAGCTGGAGAACGATCTGCTGGCGCTCGAGCTCACCCAGATGCGGGTGTCCAGCGACTCCGCCGACGGAAAGCCCAGCCCGGCGTCGTCGGTGCTCAAGCTGCGCGGCAGCCAGCTGCAACAGGCCGCCACCGAGCTGTTCGTGGAGCTGGCCGGGCCCGATTCCCTGCCCTTCGAGGCGGGCGAGGGCATCGTTTCGCCCGACTGGGCACAGGCTGCGGCGCCGCGTTACCTGAACTACCGCAAGACCTCGATCTACGGCGGCAGCAACGAGGTGCAGCGCACCATCATCGCGTCGACCATTCTCGGCCTTTAGGAGGCATGACGGCATGGACTTTCAACTCAGCGACGAGCAGGTTCTGCTGCGCGACACCACCCGGTCGATGTTGTCGGGCTATGACACCGAGACCCGCAACAAGGCCATCGAGTCCGAACCCGGTTTCAGCCCCGAGGTGTGGCAGCAACTCGCCGAGGTCGGGATTCTCGGGCTCGGGTTCGACCCGCAGGAATCCGGCCCGCTGGAGATCATGGTGGTGCTCACCGAGGTCGGGCGCCGGCTGGCACCAGAGCCGATCGTGCACGGCGCGCTCGGGCCGGGCGCACTGATCGCCGCACGCGGCGATGCGCAGCAGCGCGCGCTGCTCGACGCCGTCGCCGGCGGCGAGCAGATCCTCGCCTTCGCCCACACCGAGCCCGGCTGGCGCGCTGCGGCAGGCACGGTGCGCACCACCGCCGCCGCGCACGGTGATGCGTGGCGGCTGACCGGGCGCAAGAACCCGGTGCTGACCGGAGATCGCGCCGACACCCTGGTGGTCAGCGCCGCCCTGCCCGACGGTGGGACCGGACTGTTCCTGGTCGACGCAGCCGCCGACGGCCTCAACCGGCAGCCCTACCGGACCTTCGACGGCCAGCGCGGTGCCCAGATCGACTTCGCCGACACCCCGGCCACCGCCCTCGGCGAGGCGACCGACGCCACCGATGCCATCGAGCGCGCGCTCATCGGCATTTCCTCAGCATTGTGCGCCGAAGCTCTCGGCGCCATGGAAGAGGCCCTGCGGCTGACCACCGAATACCTCAAGACGCGCAAGCAGTTCGGTGTCACGCTCAACAACTTCCAGACGCTGACCCAGCGTGCCGCCGACATGTACGTGTCGCTGGAGTTGGCGCGCAGCATGAGCATGTACGCGGCGATGTCGCTGGCCGACGACAACGTGGACCCGCTGATCGCCGCGCGCGCCAAGCTGCAGATCGGACGGTCGGGGCGCCACATCGCACAGGAGTCCATCCAGTTGCACGGCGGGATCGGAGTGACCTGGGAGTACCCGGTCAGCCACTATGCGGCCCGGCTCACCGCGATCGAGCACACCCTGGGTTCGTCGCAGGATCAGCTGCATGTGTTGATCGACAAGCTCGGCGGCTACGACCTGGCCAAGCTGTAGCACGCCGGCCGTCGCCGTCGGCCACTGCCCGCACCCGCCACCTAGGAGCAAGATGTCTGTTTCCGGGTCTGTTTCCGACTCCCCGGCTGAGCGCCCGCTGCGCGTCATCCAATGGACCACCGGCAACATCGGCCAGCGCTCGTTGCACGCCATCATCGGCCGGCCCGACATGGAGCTGGTCGGCGTCTACGCCCACGGCAAGGACAAGGTCGGGGTGGACGCAGCCGAGCTGGCCGGCTGGCCCGAACCCACCGGGATCACCGCCACCGACGACATCGACGCCCTGCTGGCGCTGCGCCCGGATGCGTGCTGTTACAACCCGCTGTGGCCTAGCATCGACGAGCTGGTCCGGCTGCTGGAGGCCGGGGTCAACGTCTGCTCGAGCGCGGCCTGGATCACCGGCGGCAAGCAGAGCGAGCACGACCGCCGTCGCGTCGAAGACGCCTGTCGGGCCGGGAACTCCACGATGTTCGGCGGCGGTGCTCACCCGGGACTGACCAACATGGTGGGCATGGTGCTTTCCGGTGCGTGCGAGCGGGTCGACGAGATCCGGATCACCGAGTCGGTGGACTGCTCGACGTATGAATCGGCGGCCACCATGGCGGCGATGGGCTTCGGCCAGGATCCGCAGACCCCCGGCCTTGCCGAAAGCGTGCGCCGGGAGAGCGAGGTGTTCGCCGAGTCCGCGGCGATGATGGCCGGTGCGATCGGGGCGAAACTCGACCGCATCACGTTCGACGTCGAGTTCACCGCGGCGACCGGCGACAGCGACCTGGGCTTCATGCAGATCCCGGCCGGCACGGTGGGCAGTGTCCTGGGCTACCACCGCGGTTGGGTGGGCAGCCGCAACGTGGTCAGTGTGGGGTTCAACTGGATCATGGGCGACCAGGTCACCCCGCCCAAGCCGGTGGCGCACGGCCACGTCATCCAGGTGTTCGGGCGGCCAAACATGCGCACCGTGATCCACTGCCTGCCGCCGACGGACTGGAGCGAGCCGAACCTCAACGGGCTGGGTTCGATCTACACGGCCATGCCGGTGACCAACGCGGTGCCGGCGGTGGTGGCCGCCGAGCCGGGCATCGTGACCCTGGCCGACCTGCCACCGATCACCGGGCGCGTCGCCACGCCGCCCAGCGACTAGATGTTGTGACCTGACACGTTGTTGTCAGGCGGCGAGTCGGGTGATGGGTGGTCTTCCGCCGAGGGCGGAGTGGCCTCGTTGAGTGTTGTA
>NZ_JRMK01000101.1:0-15961 GCF_000972925.1 Mycobacterium sp. UM_Kg1
CGGGTCGCCGCCGATTCCGATGGCGGTGGAGAACCCGAAGTCCCGCAGCTCGAACATCATCTGGTAGGTCAAGGTGCCCGACTTGGACACCAGCCCGATCGGGCCGCTGCCGCTGATGTTGGCCGGGGTGATGCCGACCAGGCACTCGCCGGGGGTGATGATGCCCGGACAGTTCGGCCCGATGATGCGAGTCTTGGTGCCCTTGTCGACGTTGTAGGCCCACGCGTAGGCACTGTCCTGCACCGGGATGCCCTCGGTGATGACGACCAGCAGCGGAATCTCGGCGTCGATGGCCTCGATCATAGCGTCCTTGGCGAACTTCGGCGGCACGAACGCGATCGACACGTCGGCGCCGGTCTTCTCCATCGCCTCGGCCACGCTGCCGAACACCGGCAGCTCGACGTCGTTGCCGTCCTTGTCCTTGTGCCCGACCGTGGTGCCGGCCTTGCGGGCGTTGACCCCGCCGACGATCTGGGTGCCGGCGGCAAGCATCCGCGCGGTGTGCTTGGTGGCCTCGGCACCGGTGATGCCCTGGACGATGACCTTGCTGTCCTTGTTGACAAAGATCGACATGCTTACGCGTCCTTTCCAGCGTTGGCCAGCTCCGCGGCCTTGTCGGCGGCCTCGTCCATGGTGGGGACGACGGTCACCAGCGGGTGGTTGGCCTTGGCCAGGATCGCCCGGCCCTCCTCGACGTTGTTGCCGTCGAGACGCACCACGAGCGGCTTGGTCGCGGCGTCGCCGAGAATCTCCAGCGCCGACACGATGCCGTTGGCCACCGCGTCGCAGGCGGTGATTCCACCGAAGACGTTGACGAAGACGCTCTTGACCTGCGAGTCACCCAGGATGACGTCCAGACCGGCGGCCATCACCTCCGCGGAGGCGCCGCCGCCGATGTCGAGGAAGTTGGCCGGCTTCACGCCGCCGTGCTTCTCGCCGGCGTAGGCGGTGACGTCCAGCGTGGACATGACCAGGCCCGCACCGTTGCCGATGATGCCGACCTCGCCGTCGAGCTTGACGTAGTTCAGGTCGTGCTGCTTGGCCTTGATCTCCAGCGGGTCGGTGGCGTCGAGGTCGGCGAACTCGGCGTGGCCGGGCTGGCGGAACTCGGCGTTGCCGTCCAGGGTGACCTTGCCGTCCAGGGCCAGGATCTGGTCGTCCGGGGTGCGCACCAGCGGGTTGACCTCGACCAGGGTGGCGTCTTCGGCGACGAAGACCTCCCACAGCTTCTGAATCGTCACCGCGGCGGCGTCGAGCACCTCAGCGGGCAGGTGACCCTGCTCGGCGATCGAGCGGGCGAACGCCAGGTCGACGCCCTTGACCGCGTCGACGGGCACCTTGGCCAGCCGCTCCGGCTTGGTGGCGGCGACCTCTTCGATCTCCATGCCGCCCTCGACCGAGCACATGGCCAGGTAGGTGCGGTTGGAGCGGTCGAGCAGGAAGGAGATGTAGTACTCCTCGGCGATGTCGCTCGCCTCGGCCACCAGCAGCTTCTTGACGACGTGGCCCTTGATGTCGAGGCCGAGGATGTTCTGCGCATGCGTGAACGCGTCGTCCGGGGTGGCGGCGTACTTGACGCCACCGGCCTTGCCACGGCCGCCGACCTTGACCTGCGCCTTCACCATGACCGGCCGACCGATCTCGGTGGCGATGGCCTTGGCGTCCTCCGCCGAGGTGGTTACCCGGCCGGGGGTGGTGGGCACGTTGTGCTTGGCGAACAGCTCCTTCGCCTGATACTCGAAAAGATCCATGGGCTCACTGTCTTATTGCGGGTCGCCGGCAAGCCGGCGCTGTCGGATTGTCAGAAGATCTAGCTCCCGAGGCACTGTATCGACCCTGCGGCGAGGTTCCCTCCTCGCGTCCCACTGCTGTGGCACATCTCACCGCGGAAAAAACGTGATTAGGTTCACATTCCCGCGCGTATTTGACCGATAGCTTGCCAGGCTCCGACGGGAGTGGTTACGGTCACCAGGTCCAGCTGTTTATAACGTTCTGATCACGACCCAGAGGAATTTCCAGGCTGATGCAGCACGGTGTACCGATGCGTCCGGTTTACGGGGGACATGCTTCCCGTCGTCGAAACGGCGCGCGGTCTTCGGTGCCAGGCCCGGCCGAGGTCACCGACATCATTGCGTTCAACGAGTTCGACTGGCCCCCCGTAGCGCTTGACGACGACCCGTTCGATGAGATGTCCGACGTGCTGCTGGCCCCCGAACTGGACGACCTCACCGACACCGACAACATGCCTGTCCTGCGGCTCGTGATGCCCCCCGAGGGCTACCCCGACCAGGGCTATTACCACCCGGAGCAGGCCGCCCCCCGGCCCGCGCGTGGCGGCAGGCACCGCAGTCAGCCCACCAGTGCCGTCAAGAGCCGCGTCATGATCGCAGCCATGGCGGCCGGCGCTGCCGCCGCCGCCGCACACGCCGTCACCCACCCCTCCGGCGACCCCGTCGCGCGGCCCGCTGTGCTGGCGGCCAGCAAGACGGCCATCAACGACGGGACCACCACCACCTCCAGCCACGGCTTGCAGATGATCACGGTCAAAGCCGCCGCGAACGTCGTCGTGCACAACGAGGAGCTGGCCAAGGGGATGGCGTTCGCGCAGGAGCGCGCCGAGCGCGAGGCCCGGCTGCAGCGCCCGCTGTTCGTGGCACCCACCCAGGGCGCGTTCACGTCGAACTTCGGCTACCGCTGGGGTGTGCTGCACGCCGGTATCGACATCGCCAACGCGATCGGGACCCCGATCCTGGCGGCTTCGGACGGCGTGGTCATCGAGTCGGGCCCCAGCGGCGGCTACGGCATGCTCGTCAAGCTGCGCCACTCCGACGGCACCGTGACCCTCTACGGCCACATCAACCGGTCACTGGTCAGCGTCGGTGAGCGCGTGATGGCGGGCGACCAGATCGCCGAGATGGGCAACCGCGGTTACTCGACCGGCCCGCACCTGCACTTCGAGGTGCTGCAGAACGGCACCACCCGCATCGACCCGACCTCCTGGCTCGCCAAACGCGGGATCAATTTCGCCTAACCTGGAAGAGTGAGCGACCGCCACCAGCCCGCTGCCGGCGCGACCCCTGCTCCTCAACCTCCGACTGGTTCGCCCAGCCGCATCATCCGTCGGGCACCCACCGGTGCCTTTCCGATCGTGACCGGGGCGCAGCCGATACCGCCGGTGGCCCCGCCCGGACCGGCGCCGTTGTCCACGCGCTACCCCAGCTCAGCCGCCGCGATCGGCGCCTGCGTGCTGGCGTTGCTCAGCTGCTGGGCCACCTCGGTGGTGTCCACCGACCTCATCGCGAGCTGGTGGCAGACCGACCGGCTGTTCTGCGTCGCGGTCGGCTTCCTGACCCTGGTGTTCGGCGGCACCACGGTTTCCGGAGTGATCATGCTGCTGCTCCGGCGTCCGCTGGGCCGCTTGCTGATCACGGTCGGGATGGTGGTCGCCCTGTTGACGTTCGGGAGTCTGTTCCTGGCGGGAGCGCGGGTGCCGGCCATCGTGCACGTCATCCCGGTATTCCAGCTGGCCACCATCGCCGCGGCACTGCAGCCGGCCACCCGACGCTGGTTGTTCGGGATCTGAGGGTTGACCCGCGGGATTGTTGGCGGCGACCCGCTAAAGCTTGGTCACCGGGGCATGGTTGTGCATCAGCTTGACCCGCCCCGAGCTGCCGAAATCGATCAGTGACATGGCCGACTCGCCCACCCCCGAGACTTCCTCCACCCGGCCCAGGCCGTACTTGTCGTGCGACACCCGGTCCCCCGGCGCCAGGACCAGCAACGGCCGGTTGCCTGATCGGCTCGGCGCCGGCCGCGGCGTGCCGAACCGGCCGGCGCCGCTGACCGGTGCGCTCGGCGCGACGCTGGCCTCGGTGCGCCGCCAGTCGATGAGGTGCTGCGGGATCTCCCGCAGGAATCGCGATTCCGGGTTCAGCATCGGCTGGCCCCACGACGAGCGCACCTTGGCCCGGCTCAGGTACAGCCGTTGGCGCGCCCGGGTCAGACCGACGTAGGCCAGCCGGCGTTCCTCGGACAACTCGCGGGCATCCCCCAGCGAGCGCATGTGCGGGAACATGCCGTCCTCCCAGCCGACCACGAACACCACCGGGAACTCCAGCCCCTTGGCGGTGTGCAAGGTCATCAAGGTGACCATCCCGGCCCCGTGTTCGGGAATCTCGTCGGTGTCGGCGATCAGCGAAACCCGTTCCAAGAACGCCGCCAGCACACCGACATCGGGCACGTCCTCCTCGACGGTGCCGTCTTGTTCGGCGAGCGCGTTGGCCCGGTCGATGCTGAATTCGTGGGCAACGCTGACCAATTCGTTGATGTTGTCCAGCCGAGCCAGATCCTGCGGGTCGGTCGAGGCCTCCAGTTCCTTGCGGTAACCGGTCCGGTCGAGCACCAGCTCCACCAGCGAGCCCAGGTCGTCGTCGCAGGTGTTCAGATGCGCCCGCAACTCCTCGAGCATCGCGACGAAAGCGGCAATGGCGTTCTGCGAACGGCTGTTGAGCATCGGTACGGAGCCCTCGGCGGCGGCTGCCAGTGCGGCCGCGAATCCCACGCCGGTGTTCTCCGCATGCACCGCCACACACGCCTCCGCGCGGTCCCCGATACCCCGGCGGGGGGTGTTGAGAATGCGTCGCAGGCTCACCGCGTCGCCGGGGTTGTCCAGCACCCGCAGGTAGGCGATGATGTCGCGGATCTCTTTGCGTTCGTAGAAGCGCACACCGCCGACGACTTTGTACGGGATGCCGCTGCGGATGAACACCTCTTCCAGCGACCGCGACGAGTTGTTGGTGCGGTAGAACACCGCCACGTCGCTGTAGTTGACCGTGCCGGCCTCGGTCAGGGCGTCGATCTCCTGCGCGACGAACCGCGCCTCGTCATGCTCGTTGTCGGCAACGTAACCGACGATCAGTTCGCCGTCGCCGGCGTCAGTCCACAGTCGCTTCTCCCGGCGCCCGGAGTTGCAGGCGATCAGCGCGTTGGCCGCCGAGAGAATGTTCTGCGTGGAGCGGTAATTCTGCTCCAGCAGGATGGTGGTCGCGTCGGGATAGTCGCGTTCGAAATCCTCGATGTTGCGGATGGTGGCGCCGCGGAAGGCGTAGATCGACTGATCGGCGTCACCGACCACGCACAGTTCGGCGGGCGGCAGTTCGGAGTTGCCCTCACCGGCCTGCGGTCCGTGGCCGGCGAGCTCGCGCACCAACATGTACTGGGCATGGTTGGTGTCCTGATACTCGTCGACCAGGATGTGCCGGAACCTGCGGCGATAGTGCTGGGCGATCTCCGGGAAGGCCTGCAGTATTGCGACCGTCTCTCCGATGAGGTCATCGAAGTCCAGGGCGTTGGCCGAACGCAGCCGACGCTGGTACTCGGCGTAGACGGCGGCCACCACCCGGCTCAGTTCGTCGGAATCCTCGGTGAGGTCGGCCAGCGCCCGGTCCGGGTCGATCAATTCGTTCTTCAGGTTGGAGATGGCATTGGCCAGCAGTCGCGGCGAGTGCCGTTTGACGTCGAGGCCCATGTCGCGGCCGATCATCAGCAGCAGCCGCCGCGAGTCGTCGGCGTCATAGATCGAGAAGTTGGAGTTCAGGCCGGGGACCACCGAGGCCTGGTTGCGCAGGATCCGCACGCAGGTGGAGTGGAACGTCGACACCCACATCACCCGGGCCCGGGGGCCCACCAGGCTCGACACCCGCTCGCGCATCTCGGCGGCGGCCTTATTGGTGAAGGTGATGGCCAGGATCTGTCCCACCCCGACGTCCCGGGCGGCCAGCAGGTAGGCGATACGCCGGGTCAGCACCGCCGTCTTGCCCGAACCTGCTCCTGCCACGATCAGCAGCGGAGAGCCCTCGTGCAACACGGCCCGGCGCTGCTGCGGGTTGAGGCCCTCGAGGAGATGGTCGGTGTGCGGACTGGCGTGCAAGGTCATAGCGTCCCCCAACGTACCGCCGCCGGGCGACAGTCTTTGCGCTGGCACTGCCGTTAGTGGCACACTCGGTTCGTGCTCGACACGCGGCGTCGATTTTTCTACGGGTACCGAACAGCGGTGCCCGTGGTTTAAGCGCAACGCCTGCGCCCCGCGGTCCGCTTCGCCGGCCCGGGGCTCGTCTGTTGTGTGAGGCCGGATCGCCGAATGGGACCAGAAACCACCCAACAGCGAGAACCTGGAGTCCTGATCATGTCTGCCCAATCCCAACAGCTGCCCGACATCGAGGAACTGCGCCACGAGATCGACCGGCTCGACGCCGAGATCCTGGCCGCGGTCAAGCGCCGCACCGCCGTGGCCCAGGAGATCGGCAAACTCCGGATGGCCTCCGGCGGTACCCGGCTGGTGCACAGCCGGGAGATGAAGGTGCTGGAGCGCTACAGCGAACTCGGTGAGGACGGCAAGGACCTGGCCATGCTGCTGCTGCGGTTGGGCCGCGGCCGGCTCGGCCACTAGACCCGCGCCCGGCTCCGCCGCGCCAGCGGTCGCCGCGGGAACCTCCGCCGACCCGCCGCGCCCGGCTCCGCCGCGCCAGCGGTCGCCGCGGGAACCTCCGGCGACCCGCCGCGCCCGGCTCCGCCGCGCCAGCGGTCGCCGCGGGAACCTCCGGCGACCCGCCGCGCCCGGCTCCGCCGCGCTAGCGGTCGCCGCTAATGTCGGAGAATGAGCTCCGTCCAGCAGATCGCCGACATCTCTGCCACCCCGGCCTGGGACGCGTTGCGCAAGCACCATCGGCAGATCGGCGAGACGCACCTGCGGCAGTTCTTCGCCGACGATCCCGACCGTGGCACCACATTCACCGTGACCGTGGGCGACCTCTACATCGACTACAGCAAGAACCGGATCACCGGCGAGACCATCCGGCTGCTGCTCGAGCTGGCCCGCACGGCCGGCCTGGAGGACCGGCGCGACGCGATGTTCGCCGGAGAACACATCAACACCTCCGAGGACCGGGCCGTGCTGCACACCGCCCTGCGGCTGCCGCGTGACGCCGCGCTGAGCGTCGACGGCCAGGATGTGGTGGCCGACGTCCACGCAGTGTTGGACGCCATGGCCGATTTCACCGATCGGCTGCGCAGCGGCGCATGGACCGGCGCCACCGGCGAACGCATCCGCACCGTCGTCAACATCGGCATCGGTGGCTCCGACCTTGGTCCCGTCATGGTCGACCGGGCGCTGCGGCACTATGCCGACGCCGGTATCTCGGCCCGCTTCGTCTCCAATGTCGACCCGGCTGACCTGACCGCGAAGCTGGCCGGCCTGGACCCCGCCAGCACGCTGTTCATCGTCGCCTCCAAGACATTCTCGACACTAGAGACCCTGACCAACGCCACCGCGGCCCGGCGCTGGCTCACCGACGCGCTCGGCGACGACGCCGTCGCCCGGCACTTCGTGGCGGTCTCCACCCACGAGGCGCGGGTCGCAGAGTTCGGCATCGACACCGCCAACATGTTCGGCTTCTGGGACTGGGTCGGTGGACGGTACTCAGTGGATTCGGCGATAGGACTGTCAGTGATGGCGGTGATCGGCCGGGAGCGCTTCGCCGAGTTCCTGTCGGGCTTTCATATCGTGGACGAACATTTCCGCACTGCGCCACTGGAATCCAATGCGCCGGTGCTGCTGGGACTGATCGCGTTGTGGTACTCCAACTTCTTCGGCGCACAGTCTCGCGCCGTGCTGCCCTACTCCAACGACCTGGACCGCTTCGCCGCCTACCTGCAGCAGCTCACCATGGAGTCCAATGGCAAGTCGACCCGGGCGGACGGCACACCGGTCAGCACCGATACCGGTGAAATCTATTGGGGCGAGCCGGGAACCAACGGCCAGCACGCGTTCTACCAATTGCTGCACCAGGGGACCCGTCTGGTGCCGGCCGACTTCATCGGCTTCTCGCAACCCGTCGACGACTTAGCCACCGCAGACGGGTCGGGCAGCATGCACGACCTGTTGATGAGCAACTTCTTCGCCCAAACCCAGGTGCTGGCCTTCGGCAAGAGCGCGCAGGAGATCGCCGCCGAGGGAACCCCCGCAGATGTCGTCCCGCACAAGGTTATGCCGGGCAATCGGCCCACCACCTCGATCCTGGCGACCCGACTGACCCCGTCGGTGCTGGGCCAGCTGATCGCGCTTTACGAGCATCAGGTGTTCACCGAGGGCGTGGTGTGGGGCATCGATTCGTTCGACCAGTGGGGTGTGGAGCTGGGCAAGACGCAGGCCAAGGCACTGCTTCCGGTGATCACCGGCGACGCCGCCCCGCAGCGGCAAACCGACAGTTCTACGGACGCCCTGGTGCGCCGCTACCGCGCGGCGCGCGGTCGCGCTACCTAGGGCGGTCTCGCGGCTTTCCCTCACCGTGACTTTTTCGGCGGGCCGCCGGTGCCGGTGCGTCCGGGTCCGCGGCCGCCTCCGCGCCCGGAGGGGCTCTGCGCGCCGCGGTCGGTGCGCGTCACCGCGGCATGAGGCCGGACGCTCCACCGCCCGCGCAAGTCCAGCCGCGGCGAATATGCACCTGGTGACGGCGATTTCCCGCAGGGCCGGCGCAGTCGGCGCTGAGCCCGCCGCCGCACCCCCGCGCCAAGATGCCTTGCTCACGGGGTTACCGGCTGAGGCCTCCGCAGCGGCGCGCGCCGACCGGCACCGGTTGGCCCTCGCCCGATGACACATCGCAACACGATAAAGATTCCCGCATCGACGTTTCTTTAAGCTACGCCGCATGCAGCTGCCAACCCCGGCTCGGCGACGCGTCTCGATGGCGTTGGTTCGCCAGCGCAATGCCGTCCGCGGCGGCGCCGGGCGTGGCCTGCGCTGTTGTCGCTGACTCTTCCGCCACCAGCTCATTCTCGGTCGTCACCACCTTCGGTGACCGATGCCGAATCACAGGTATTGGTATGGGGAGGCCAGCCATGCATTCTTCGTTCGGGTTCACCCGATGACGGTCGTCACCGCGCTGAAGCCGGCACAGCACATCCCGGCCACCTCGCCGGGCCCCAACGTCGCGGTGCCCGTTACGGGCCCCGCGGGTGGCCGAGGTGTGGTGACACCGCTTCGCATCGGCGTGACGACGCTGTGGCTGTCGGTGATCGTGCTCCTGCCGTTGCTCGCCATCGCCTGGAAGGCGGGCGGTAAGGGGTGGCAGGGCTTCCAGCTGGCCGTCACCTCCCACGCGGCCCTCGAATCGTTCCGCGTCACACTCACGATCTCAGTGCTGGTGACGGCGCTGGACATGGTGTTCGGTCTGGCGACCGCCTGGGTGTTGGTGCGCGACGACTTCGCCGGAAAGGGCGTGATCGACGCGCTGATCGACCTGCCTTTCGCGCTGCCGACCATCGTCACCAGCCTGGTGATGCTCGCCCTGTACGGCAACTCCAGCCCGATCGGCATTCATCTGCAGCACACGCCACCCGGAGTGGCGATGGCGCTGGCCTTCGTCACGCTGCCGCTGGTCGTCCGCGCCGTTCAACCGGTGCTGCTGGAGATCGATCGCGATGTTGAGGAAGCCGCCGCGGCACTGGGCGCCTCGCGCCTCACCGCGTTCACGACGGTCGTGCTGCCTTCGCTGCAGCCGGCGCTGCTGACCGGTGCCGGACTCGCGTTCTCGCGGTGTGTCGCCGAGTTCGGTTCGGTGGTGACGATCGGCGGCGCGGTGCCGGGCAAGACCGAAGTTTCCTCGCAGTGGATCCGTGCGCTGGTCGAAAACGACGACCACACCAGTGCTGCGGCAATATCGATCGTGTTGTTGGCGATCTCGTTCGCCGTGCTGGTGCTTCTGCGGACGGTGGGCGGGCGGGCGGCCAAGCGCGAGGAGGAGGCGCAGTGACGTCCCAGCTGGAGCCGCGTCACCTGCTGCGCGCCACCGTCTTGACCTATGTCGGCGTGATGCTGATCGCTCCGGTGTCGGTGATTCTCTACCGAACGTTCCAGCCCGGGCTGGGGCATTTTTGGGCCTGGGTGAGCACTCCGGCGGCCGTTTCGGCGCTGAAACTGTCGCTGCTTCTGGCGCTTATCGTGGTGCCGCTGAATGCCCTTTTCGGCGTATCGACGGCGATCCTGCTGGTGCGCAACCGGTTTCGTGGGCGCTCCATACTTCAGGCGATCCTCGACCTGCCCTTCGCGGTCTCCCCCATCATCGTCGGTGTCGCGCTGATCGCATTGTGGGGATCATCGGGGGCCCTGGGTTTCGTCGAGAACAACCTCGGATTCAAGATCATCTTCGGGCTGCCCGGCATGGTCCTGGCGAGCATCTTCGTCACACTGCCGTTCGTGGTGCGCGAGGTCCAGCCGGTGCTCATGGAGGTCGGAGTCGAACAGGAGCAGGCCGCCGCAACACTGGGATCCACCGCATGGCAGACGCTTTGGCGGGTCACCCTGCCATCGATCCGCTGGGGTTTGACCTACGGCATTGTGCTGACCACCGCTCGCACCCTCGGCGAGTTCGGCGCGGTCATCATGGTCTCATCGAACCTGCCGGGACAGTCTCAGACCCTGACGTTGCTGGCCAACGACCGCTACCACCGCGGGGCCGAGTATGGCGCCTACGCGGTGTCCACCTTGCTGATGGGTGTCGCGGTGGCGTTCCTGGTCGCCAAGGCGGCCCTGCTGCTCTACCGCAGGAGAACCAAAGCCCTGGAGCTGGCCACCCACTGAAGCGGAGTTGCGGCGCGACAGATCAGGCGAAGCGGTCGGTGTAGCGCGGCGGCAGCCTGCGCAACAGCCACACCAGCGGAACCCACGGCCAGGCCGGAACAACAGCCCGGCCGGTTTCACGTTCGATGGCGCGCACCATGGCCTTGACCCCGGATTCGTTGTCCACCATCAGCGGGGTGGACGCCGTCTTGGCGGTCATCTCCGATTCGATGTAGCCCGGTTCCAGCACGGTGACCTTGATCGGGCCCTTCGCATACTCCGCGCGCAGCGACTCGCCCAGCGACGACACCCCGGCCTTGCTGGCGGCGTAGGCCGCCTTCACGCCCGGAACACCCTTGTTGCCCAACACCGAGGAGATCAGCACCAGATGGCCGCCGCCGGCGGATTTGAACATCTCGAGCGCAGTCTCGATCTGCACCAGCGCGGCGACCAGGTTCGTCTCGATGGTCGCCTTGTTGGCCCACAGCTTGCCCGAGCCGAGCCGGGCCCCCTTGCCGATACCGGCATTGACGATGACCCGGTCGATTCCACCCAGTTCCGCGGCGAACTGCCCGAAAACCTTCGGGATTTCGTCGTGGTCGTTCACGTCGAGCGCGGCCACCGCCACGGTGATTCCCGGGAACTGCGCTGTCAGTTCGGCTTTGAGTTCTTCGAGCCGTTCGGTCCGGCGGGCGCACAGGGCGAGGTCACGTCCCTGCGCGGCGAAGGCGCGGGCCATGCCTGCTCCCAGTCCTGAACTGGCACCGGTGATGAGGATTCTCTGACGGGTCACCAGGGCAGCTTAGCGGCGGTCTTCGCCCTTCGAAAAATGTCGCGCCCCTATTTGAGCAGCCGGGACATCCGCCGGTCGGCCAGCACTTTTCCGCCGGTTTGGCAGGTCGGGCAATACTGAAATGACTTATCGGCAAAAGATATTTCCCGAACCGTATCGGCGCAGACCGGGCACGGCAGACCCGTTCGGGCGTGCACCCGCAGACCAGAGCGCTTTTCGCCCTTCAACGTGGCGGCCTGCTGCCCCACTGACCGCGCCACGGCATCGGCCAGCACCGCGTGCATGGCCTCGTACAGTGCGGCCAGCTGATCGGTCGACAGTTTGCCGGCGGTGGCAAAAGGTGACAGCCGCGCGGTATGCAGGATCTCGTCGCTGTAAGCGTTGCCGATCCCGGCGATCACCTTCTGATCGGTGAGGACGTTTTTGATGCGGCCGGTTTGGCCGGCCAGTAGCCGAGCGAGCTCCTCGGCGTCGATCGCCAGCGCATCCGGCCCCAGGGAGGCGATACCCGGAACCTTCGCCGGATCGTCGACCAGCCAGACCGCCAGCCGCTTCTGCGTGCCGGCCTCGGTCAGGTCGAAACCGGGGGCCTGCCCCGGGACACCCAGGTGCACCCGCAACGCTATCGGCCCCTTACCCGGCCGCAGCGGGGCAGCCGCCAACTGATCCGACCAGCGCAGCCACCCTGCCCGCGACAGATGCGCGATGAGGAACAGCTGCCCGGCCTGCAGCCCGAGGTACTTGCCCCACCGGTGCGCTGCGGTCACCTGCCGGCCGTGCAACGCTGACGGCGGCGGGTCGAAGGTCTTGAGCACCGACAGCGCCGCCACATCGATCCGGCCGATGCCGTTGCCGACGGCGTGCCGGCGCAGATGGTCGGCGAGCGCTTCGACCTCGGGCAGCTCCGGCATGCTGTCGAGTCTGCCCGGAACTACCTGGAGATGCGTCCCGGGTTGCGCACCACCAGCGACAAGACCCAGCCCACCAGGGACAACACGATCGCCGCCCAGATGGCGTCCCACCAGAAGTCGGCGATGTAGAGGCCCCAGTGTTTGGCGGTCTTGTCGGTGATCCACGCGGTGATCCACAGCATCAGGGCGTTGACCACGACGTGGAAAAGGCCCAGCGTGACGATGTAGAGCGGGATGGACAGCAGCTGGACCACCGGCTTGATGAACGCGTTGACCAGGCCGAAGATCAGGGCGACCACGAAGATGATGCCCACTTTTTGCGCCGTGGTGTCACCACCGACGAACTCGATGCCGGGAACGATCTGCGTGACGATCCACAAGGCGAGGCCGGTCAGCGCGGCGCGGAGCAGGAAGGGGCCCATGCGCAGATCTTGCCATGGCACGGGCTCCGCAGACCGGGCTTCGCCGAAGGTGCGGCCGCGCAGCACAGGCGGCTAGATAGAACTCGGTCCCAGCGCCGCCAGAGCCGGGCTCTCGGCGGCGCACAGCCACCACGGCACGAACCGCCGGTATCCGGTACCGGCGGTATTGACATCTCGGACCGCGACTTCTAGCTTGAGGTTTCGGAGCGAGAGGGGAATGCGTCATGACCACTACCGTGCGACCGAGCGGACCGACCCGGGAGGAATTCGCCGAACGCCTCCTGAAGGGCTCGGTGAAGAAGTCCTACGCCCCGGTGGTCGACATCGACTGGGACGCACCGCTGGAGGCCGACAAGTACTTCCTGCCGCCCCGGATGTGCACGCTCTACGGCACCGCCCTGTGGGATGCGATGACTCGCGAACAACAGATCGAGATGTCGCGCCAGGAGCTGGTCAACGTCCTGTCGGCCGGCATCTGGTTTGAGAACATCCTCAACCAGGCCCTGCTGCGCGACATGATGCACAAGAACCCCACCGCACCCAGCACCCACTACTCGCTGACCGAACTGGGCGACGAGACCCGCCACATGCTGATGTTCGGCAAAACCATCGACCGGATCGGCGGCGTGCCGGTACGGCCGCGACTGCACGAGCGCATCGTGATCAACGCGCTGCCCTTCCTGTTTCGCGGCCCCATTTTGTGGGGAGCCGCGCTGGTGGGCGAAGAGATCTTCGACGCGCTGCAGCGCCAGATCCTCGACGACCCGGACCTGCAGCCGATCGTGCGGCGGGTGATGCGCATCCATGTGACCGAGGAGGCCCGCCACATCCAGTACGCCCGCGACGGGCTGCGGCGCACCGTGCCGGGCATGCCTCGTTACCGGCGCATGCTGCTGGCCAACCTGCAGGGCGTCGGCGGCCCGTTCTACCGGCATCTGTTCACGCTGCCGGTCGTCTACAGCCGGGCCGGGCTCAACGGTCGCGAAGCCCGCCGGGTGGCGCGCGCAAACCCGCACTTTCATGCGGCATCCCGCACTTCGTTCGCGCCGCTGGCCGCATTCTTCACCGAAGTCGGACTGATGGGCGGGCTGGCCCGGCGAATGTGGCGGCGGGCCGGATTCCTGTGAGCCACGACCAGCTCATCGACGTGCTGGTACTGGGTGACCCGGCGCCCCTGCACGGGCTGATCGAGGGCGCCCGCGCCATCGACCCGGCGCACACCAGATTCGACAGCGGCACCGACACCTGGACCGTGACCACCGTCGACGGCGAGACGCTGAAAGCACGGGTGCTGATCGACACCGCTGCCGCAGCCGACGGGGTCGTCGCCCGGCACGGCTTCCCGAACCGGTTCCAGATTCCCGGCCCGCACACTCGCCGGCAGACCCGGTACGTGGCCCGCCTCCTTGAGGGGATGCGGCGCAGCGGAGCCAGCCGCATCGAGTCGCGCGCTGCCCGGCTGCGGGTACACCGGCTGCTGCCGACCCGGGGACTGTCCCGGTTCTACCTCACCGGTTCGGTGAGCGCCGACGAGGAAATCTATGACGGTCCGGCGGTGCTGACGCACGTCGGCGCCGAATACCCGACCCGCGTGCACCTGAGCGGACACTTCGATCCGATCGACGGCCAATACCACTGGCAGGGAATGTTTTACGCCGATATTCCCGGCACCGGCGTCACCGGCTCGCCGGTCAGCATCCGGATCGGCGAACACGCCGCGCAGGGCCGCATCTGCGAGCGGACCCCGTGGGGCACGCTGACAGTGCTCGGCGCTGCCGGTTTCCCCCCGTTCCCTCTCGAGGATGTCCAGATCGCGACAGCGCCGCAAAGGTAACCGGTCCCCACCCGGTCAGACCGGGGCGTCTGCTATGCAGAGAGCTGCGTCCAGACCATCCGAAACCGAGGAGACGACGTGCGGTTCACCTATGCCGAAGCGATGACCGACCCGAGCTACTACATCCCGCTCGCCAAGGCCGCTGAGGCCGCCGGGTACCACAGCATGACAATTCCCGACAGCATCGCCTACCCGTTCGAATCGGACTCCACCTACCCCTACACCCCTGACGGCAACCGGGAATTCCTTGACGGCAAGGCCTTCATCGAGACCTTCGTCTTGATCGCAGCGCTGGGCGCGGTCACTTCCACGCTGCGGTTCACCCCCTTCGTGGTGAAGTTGCCCATCCGTCCCCCGGCCCTGGTGGCCAAGCAGGCCGGATCACTGGCCGCCATGATCAACAACCGGCTGGCCCTGGGCGTGGGCACCAGCCCGTGGCCCGAGGACTACGAATTGATGGGAGTTCCATTCGCCCGGCGCGGCAAGCGCATGGACGAGTGCATCGAAATCATCAAGGGCCTTACCACGGGTGACTACTTCGAGTTCCACGGCGAGTTCTACGACATCCCGAAAACCAAGATGCCCCCCGCGCCCACCCAGCCGATCCCGATTCTGATCGGTGGCCACGCCGACGCCGCGCTGCGCCGCGCGGCCCGCAACGACGGCTGGATGCACGGCGGCGGCGACCCCGCCGAACTCGATCAGCTGATCACCCGGCTCAAGCAGCTGCGGGATGAGGAGGGCCGCACCGGCCCGTTCGAGATCCACGTGATCTCGGTCGACGGATTCACCCTCGACGGCATCAAACGCCTGGAAGACAAGGGCGTCACCGATGTCATCGTGGGCTTTCGGGTTCCCTACATCCTGGGGCCCGACACCGAGCCGCTGGAGAACAAAATCCGCAACCTGGAGCGGTTCGCCGAGCACGTGATCGCCAAGGCCGGGTGACCCCGGTCACATACCGGTCCACCAGCCGCTCACATCACCGCTTCTGTCAGGCCGATCGGGATAGAACCGGGCATCCGGGGCGTTGAACAAAACGTGCCCGCACCCTCCTGCGGGTACTGCAGTTCTCTTCGACCTGCAGGGGGTGTTGTCGACATGACGCAACAGAGGTATCTGCCCGCCGCACCTGTGCCCGGCCATCTGGAGCGCCAGCGGCTTGTTCGCCTGCTTCGCGCCGCTGCGTCCAGGGCCGGGCAGAGCGATGCTCGACGCCAGTGGATTCGGGCTGCGACGCAGTGCTGACCAAACCGCGCCTTTTCCGCGGCGCCCTTGCGTCGCGCTAAGCAGCTCATTTACCTTTCTCAGACAGGCTTCAGAAATCTGGTTGTCCGTGAGAAGGGTTGGTCGCGATGTCTCGTCGCCGCAGCACGGTTGTGGGCA
>NZ_JRMK01000102.1:0-15920 GCF_000972925.1 Mycobacterium sp. UM_Kg1
ATGTGTATAAGAGACAGGCCGCCGGTGGTGGGCGCCGAGATCGCCTGGGTACTCAGCGCGATCTCTGCGGATGCGGGCCGTACTGGCGAGGCTCTGACCGCCGCGGAAGCCGGGTACGCCATCGCGGCTCGCTCATTGGATGCCCCGCACATGATGTTCAACATCGCCGACGCCCACGTCAGCGCCCTGATAGTGGCGGGACGGCTCGATGACGCCGTTGCGGTGGCGGAGCGGGTGCGCCGCCAAGCTGCCGACCTGCCCGGTGCGGCCCAGCTCCTGGGTGCGGCGATCGCGGGCCGGGCGGCGCTGGGCGCCGGCCGCCTCGACTCTGCCGATCAGCTGTTGGGACAGGTCGCGGTGGCGTTCTCCGACAGCGGCCATGGCAGCGGCTGGGGATATCGGTATCTGCTTCCGCAGATCACCGCACTGGCTTTGCGTGGTCGCACCGACGACGCCGCGGACGCGCTCGAGAGGCTCGACACGGTGCGGCGGCCCTTCCGGTTGCTCGACCACGAGCGGAGTCTGGCTCGGGCCTGGGTGGCCGCAGGCCAGGGCGCGGTCAGTGAGGCGATCGCCCTCCTGGGATCGGCGGCCGAAGCGGCCGCGGCCAAGGGGCAGTTCGCGGCGGAAGTGATCTGTCTGCAGACCGCCGTTCAGTTCGGGGATCGCACCGGCACCGCGCGGCTACGCGAGCTCGAAGCTGTCGTCGAGGGGCCGCGGGTCGGTCTGGCCGCCCGGTTCGCCGCCGCGTTGCGTGACGGAGATGCCGCGGAACTGGCCGCGGTGTCACTGGACTTCGAGCGTATCGGTGACCTGGTTGCTGCGGTCGACGCGGCCGCCCATGCGGCGATCGGCTATCGGCGCAAAGACCTGCGGGGAACGGCGCTGGTCTGCGGGGCCCGCGCCGCCGCCCTGGCCGAACAAGGTGGTGGCGTGAGCACTCCGGCACTGCGCCAGGCAGCGCAGCCCTTGCCGCTGACCGAGCGCGAGCAGGAGATCGTAATGTTGATCGGTGCGGGATTGTCCAATCGGGAGATTGCCGAGCGACTCACCCTGTCTGTTCGGACTGTCGAAAGCCACATCTATCGGGCGATGTTGAAAACCGACACCAAGGGCCGCGACGAACTTGCCGCCCTGCGACCGCGCCGCCGCAGCGATCCCTGACTCCGGTCAGCCGTGAACATCTCGGTCAGATCGCGCAACGACATCGCCGGCGCACCGGCACCGGTGCAGGTATTCCCGGACCACGGGGCTTGATAGGGCTTCGAAGTCTCTGGGTGGCAAGGACATCTGAAAGACGAGTCCGTTACCGTCGGGCCATTCCATCAGGGAGCCGAGACCTGCGACGGGCACTCTCATCAACGGGGTGCAGTAGGACGGCCAGGTGTCTTCAAAGTTGACGCGGTAGACGCCGAAACCGCTCCAGTTCGTGATGAGCGGATTCCACCGGACCGGATCGAAGGCAGTCGATACGCAGCGAGCGGCCTGCCAAGTGCCGGCCGCGTCCAGATACTGTTGGTTGATCCGCATGTCGCAGTGTTCGGCGCCGAAGTGGTCCACGCTGTGACGGATGCGTTCGGCGATCGAACTGGCGGCCTCTCCGCGTCGCAGGTTCAGGTTGAGCGTGGTCAGGATGTTGCCGACAAGCATCGGATCGAGGCCGCAGCGCGTCCGTGTGTTCACGGCGATCGCGAGACTACGACGATCCACCACAGGGTCTACCCTCATGAGCGTTTCGGACATGTGCGCGCACACAACATCGTTGGACGACAGGCGCATCCGGCTCCCGTAGGAGCCACGTATACGGGCGATCTCGCCGTCGCTGAAATAGAGATGCAGTGTCCGCTGTGACCGGGCTTTTGTGGCCAGGTAGGCCGCACTTCGGGCGAGTTCTGCGAAACCGAGAACACGCACCCCGGGCTCCCGAGCGCCGTCGGCGGGCAGATGTTCGTCGAGGTAGGCAGCGCGATCCTCCACGATCAACGGATCTGGGGCCGGCTTGCCTGCGGCAGCAGCGACCCACGCGTTGATCATGTGCATCGCCGTCTGCATGTCGCCGAGCGCGTGGTGCCAGGAAAAGCCGATTGCCGTCGCCGCGTTCGCGAGTTGCGTGACACGCACCGTGCACAAGGGGCCGCGACTCCATCGCGCCACGGGGCCGTTGACCGGGTCGACCAGCCAGCCTCCGGTGTCCGCTGATATCGACCGGATCGCCTCAGGCAGCGTGCACTCCGATGACACGGTGGTGAAGGGCACCCCCTGCCCTGCGCAGCGGATCCGCATCCTGCCGTGGCGCATGCCCAACCGTCCCGCGAAGAGGGGAAGACGCGTGAGCGCTTGGGCAAACGCGCTGGCGAGTGCCCGCGCGTCAAGCTGCCGTGGGAAGAAGAAGACAAGGTGGACCGCCAGGTTCGCTACTAGCGCATCGCCGACGTTGCAGCGGATCTCGAACCGTTGCGGGTGGCGCGGCTGGATGAGCTGGGTCGGCATCGTGGTTCAGCTTCGCCGGTTCATTGTTACGCGAGCGCCACGTTGGGGACAGTGAGCGACTCCGCGGAACTGCGACTTCTCATCGGCGGAGTCGTCGGTCTGGATCGAGAAGTGCTCTAGCACCGTCCGCAGCACCACGTCCATTTCGGCGACGGCGAAATCAGCGCCGAGGCAGCGGCGCGTTCCGCCACCGAACGCCAGCCATGCCGGTGCCACTGGCCTGGTGTCGCGGAAGCGATAGGGGTCGAATCGTTCCGGACGCGGAAACAAGTTGGGATTTGCGTGCAGATCGGCAATGCGCACAAGTACCGTGCGACCCTGCGGAATGCGCCACGGCCCTATGTCGAAACTCGGCGCCCTGACGCGGCGGCCGATCACGTCGATGACGGTGCGGACGCGCAGCACCTCCAAGATGGTGGCCCGGCGAAGATCACCGCCGCCTTCATCGGCCTCTCTGACCAGTTCGGTCAGCAGCGCGGGGTGACGCCGCAGCCTTTCGAACACCCAGCCCAATACCGTTGCCGTGGTTTCGTGTCCCGCACCGATAAAGGTCAGGAGCTCGTCGCAGAGCTCGTCTCGCGGTAGGGGCGTTCCGTCGTCGTGCCTGCTGCGCAGCAGCGTCGCCAGGATGTCCACGCGTTCGCCGAGTTCCGGATCGGCTTCGGCCAGCGCGATCAGCGTGTACATGATCCGGTCGATCGCGTCGCGGTACCTGTCCAGCCTGGCCCACGGGCCGTGACGACCTGCCCAGGATGGCGGCGGCGGCACAAAGGCCATGACCTGCCCCAGCCGCATATAGCGCGGGACGAGCCCGCGCAGTCTGTTCAGGTCCGGGGAACTGGCCGCGTCTGCGCCGAAGATGGCCCGCAGAATCACGTTCAGGGTGATTCGGCTCATGGGCTCGAGAGTCCGAAATTCCCTGCCCTCAGGCCAGTTCGCGCATTCGCGCAAGGTCGTCTCGGAGATGATCTTCTCGTAGTTCTCCAGACTCCGGCCGTGAAATGCCGGTGCGAGCAGCCGGCGCCGATCGTGATGCCGGTCGCCGTCAAACCCGAAGACGGAACCGGGTCCGAACCAGTTGCTGAGGTTTGGCCGCACGTTGACCAGCTGTTCGGTGCTCGCGGTACAGACCGTCCGCACCAGGGCGGGTTCGGAGACGACGACGGTTCGACCGAAGAAGGGGATGTTGATCTCGTAGACCTGGCCGTGGCGTGCGGCCCAATGCCGCATCACCCTTCGGCGGAAGAAGGCGAATCCCACTCCCTGCATGAGCTTGGGGAGGTGCACCGACGGTGGGCTCGATCTGGTCGTCGTCGCATCTTCGTCGGAATCGACCATGGTCAGACAGGTCATATCTTCCTCCAACGGTGTTGTGCTGATGCGCCCGAGGGAATCGTTGCTCGGGCGCCACGAAACGAGCCCAGTAGCGCGGTACTGCACACCGCACCAAATTGCAGTGGCCCGCTACTGCGCCCGCCGCTTCGGGACCGCGCCACGATTTCATGATCAACAGCGCAGCGGAAAGAAGGCGCAGATCATGTCAACGTTGTCTGCGGCGCCCGCCCATCCGATGCTGGTGCCGCACGTGAAACACCTCGAGGCAGTCGTTGTCGACGCCGTGCGGGCGATGTCGCACCGCGTGAGGCGGCCGAAACGATCTCACTGCCCACCACTGATGAGCCGTGTTCTTGAGGGCGCTGCCATGGCGAGAGAGATGCGACACCTGTGACGGCGCAACCCGCGCCGTTCGGGGGGCAGGGTGTTTCCGGCCGACACCGCCTTCGCAGTGCGCCGAAGCCTGCGGTACTGCAGCTCAAGGGAGTCGCTAAGCAGTACCAACTGGGCGGCGAGCAGGTGAACGTCCTTGTTGAGCTCGACTTCGGGGTCAACGCCGGAGAATTCGTTGTCGTGACCGGCCCGTCGGGCGCCGGAAAATCGACCCTGCTGCATGTCGCCGGCGGGCTGGATGCGCCGGACACCGGCACGGTCACCGTGGCCGGCCACGATCTGTGGGCGATGAGCGCGCGGGCCCGCGCCGAGTTCCGGCGACGCAACCTCGGATTCGTCTTCCAGTTCTTCAACCTGGTGCCGATGCTGACCGCCATCGAGAACGTGTCGTTGCCGCTGGTGCTCGACGGTGTGCCGGCCCGGTCAGCGGACGCCCGCGCCGAAGAGCTGCTGCACCGGGTCGGGCTCGCCGATCGGGCTCGACACCGGCCCGCTGAACTCTCGGGCGGACAGATGCAGCGGGTCGCGGTGGCGCGTGCGCTGGCGGCCCGGCCATCGATCATCCTCGCCGACGAGCCGACCGGGAATCTCGATCGGCGTTCGTCGATGGAGATCGTGGAGCTGCTGCGCTCGCTGACCGATGAAGACGGCACCGCGGTGGTGGTGGTGACACACGACCGGGGTGTAGCACGCAACGGGTCCCGCGAAGTGCACTTGGTCGACGGGCGCGCCTGCGCGGTGGCCGGCGTATCCGGCCCACGGCGATGAGGCAGCGCCTGTCGGCCGGATGGCTGTTGTTTCGGCGGATCCACCTCGCCGCATTGGCCGCCGATTGGCGTCGCACGCTGCTCAGCGTGATCGGCGTGGCGGTGGGGGTGACGGTGGTGCTGGGGGTCTTGGTGCTCAAGTCCGAACTGGTACGTCCGTTCGACGCGTTCGGACCGTCGCTGGCCCACGCCGCCGACACCGGGGTGGTCGAGGTCGCTCCGATCGTCGACGGCCGGCTACCGATCGAGACGGTGAACCGCCTGCGCGCCGAGGTTCCCGGGGCTCAGGCGGTGATCCCGATCGTCGCCGCGCTGACGCCGGTGGACCTCACCGGAGGCATCGGCGTGCGCTCCGCTGAGTCGCCCCCGGGCTTCTTCCTGCTCGGTGGGTCATGCCAGATCGAGTTGTTGGTCGGTTCGTTCAACTGCGAGCAGCGAGCCAAGGAGACGCCCGCACCCGGCCCCGGTGTGCCACTACAGATTCCAGCGGTGATCGCCCAGCGGCATCACCTGCCGCTCGGCGCCGAGCTGCGCATTCCCGGTCTGCCCCCAGGATCTGCGCATGTGGGGTGGGCATTCCAGGAATTCGACCGCGTGGCGGACATCAACGGCGGCTACGTGCTGCTGGCGCCTTCCGGGGAGATCGCCGCTGAACTGCTCTCGGCGCGCGGCTACGTCACCGCAGCGTTCGTCGTGCCAAGACCGGGCGCCGACATCACCGCCGGCATCGATCGTGTCATCGCCGGCGTCGCAACGGCAGGCCCGCCCCGGCCGCATCAGCCGCCCGTGTTCGCCAATGCCACCCAAAGCCTCGACCTGACTGCGCTGTGCGGCGTTCTGATCGGCTTCCTGATCGCGATGAACACCATCTTGTTGGCCGTCGAGGATCGGCGGGCGGTGCTCGGGACCATCGGCGCGATCGGCGCCAAGCCGGCCGGGCTGTTTGGCGGCATGCTCGGCGAGGGCGCCCTGGTGGGCCTACTTGGGGGACTGGCGGGGGTGCCGAGTGGCTTTCTTCTGGGGTGCTACCTGGTGGACCGGTTCGGGCAGTCCATGTTGTCCGGCTCGGGTGGCACGGTCACAGCGCACTTCAGCCCGAGCCTGATTGCGGCCGGCGCGGCAGCGGGGACGCTCTGCGGAATCCTCGCGATGATCGGGCCGGCCATGCGGCTGGCGCGCGAGGGGCCGCTGGCGTCGATGGCGAGCGCCGGCGGGGTGCAGCGTGCCCGGTCCATCCCGATCTGGCCGCTGCTGGCCGGGACGGCGGCGCTGGCGGGCGCATTCGTCGTGATGACGATCTTCGAACACGGGTCGCTGCCTGCGAATTTGGGCATCAACGCAATATCGTTGTGGCAGTTCGGGGTCGCCATGATGACGATATGGCTCGCTCCGCGTGGTGCGCGGTTGCTGATCGATGTGCTGACCCTCGCCCGGCCCGACATCGGGCGTCTGCTGGGCGCCGACGTCCGGCGCTACGCGCTGCTGTTCGCCATCTCCGCGGCGATACTGGCCACCGGCGCCAGCCTGGCCATCGCAGCGCAGAGCATGCAATTGCTCGGCACCGAGCAGGTCGCCGCGCACAAGGCCCAGCGATTGCCCGACTCGTTGCTCATCACCGCGCAATCGATACTCGATCAGCGAGACGGCCGACTCCCCGATGCCACGCTCGCGCTGGTGACCGACGCGGCCGATGGGCACGACGTGTCGTCACGCTGGCGGTCGATGGTCTCCTCGGGCACATCAGCGCGCCTCGTCATCGGCGTGACGCCGGGCGACTGGTTGAGCCGGGGACTGTATGAGCCCACCGGGGAGGCCGACACGTTCTGGCAGGAGCTGCGGGACGGGCAGATCGGCCTGAGCGAGATCGCCGCAAGCCGGCTCGGCGTAGTCAGGGGAGCGACGGTCGAGTTGCCCACCGTGTCCGGTTCCAGGCGATACCGGGTGGCCGGGATCATCGCACCGCGGATGATCGATGACTCCGCGGTGGGCGACATCGTTGTGGCCTCAGAGGCCGTGTCCCGCTCGGACTGGGCGGCGGCGCGCGATCAGATCGCCGTGCGCTATCCGACCGCCGCCGAGGCGACCGCACACCGGGCTGCTTTTCTGGCGCTGGGCGCCGGACTGTCGGTGTATGACAACCAGCACTGGCGCTCTGCGGCCACCGGAGGGCTCACTCGATTCCTGGAGCCCCTGACGGTCTCCGCGTACGTGGTGATGGCCGCGGCCGGGCTGAGCGTGCTCAACGTCTTCGTGCTGGGGCTGGTGCAACGCAAGAGGGAACGGGCCGTGTTGCGGGCGATCGGCGCACGACCCGGACAGGAGCAGGCCGTCGTCGTCGCTCACGCGGGGCTGCTGGGACTGCTGGTGACGGTGCTCGGTGGGCTTGGGGGAGTGGGCCTGACGTATCTCTGGTCGCTGGGGTCACCGGTGTTCTACGGCATCACGATCGACGGGGGTGTGCTGGGCCTGCCGCTGCGAACCGGGGCGGCCGCGGTGACTGTGCTGGTGCTGGCCGCGGCGGTTTATCCGGCGATCCACGCGCGGCGGTTGGAGACGGCCGAGGTACTGCGGACCGCCTGAGGTGTGGTGTGTCGGTTCAGCCGCACCGCAGACGTACCGGAAGCGATTGCAGTGGTGCACTACTGAGGTCGCCGGACTGCACACGAGCGACGATTCCTATCGCGGAGCCTGGCACCGGGATGGAGGAACGACGATGACCATCGTAGAAGTCAATGGCCGCGGCGGGCAGACGATGCCGATCGCTCCACACACGACCGGCCATGCCCGGGTCGAAGACGGCACCCTGCTTCGCGTCGACTGTGAACGCGGTATCGGCTGGGTTGCCACGCACTACGACCGGAATCTGCGCGTCACCGCGCAGGTCTGGGGCTCAGACGAGGAAGTGCACCAGCTGGCGGCCCGCTGGGCGCAGGGCGGGGAAAAGCCGTGAGGCCACCGATGGTCGATGCGCCTCCGCAGGCGCCGCTGAACGCGGAGCGGTCCTTCAGCCAGAACTACAGTGCGAACCCATTGGCTGACCGCGCGACAGATCTTTATCGCGCAGAATTCGTGAAGGGATTCGTCGAGAAGTGGGACGAATTGATCGATTGGAATGCGCGGGCGAAGTCCGAAGGGCAATTCTTCATCGACATCCTGCGCAAACACGGCAAAGAGAGCGTTCTTGACGCCGCCACCGGCACCGGCTTTCATTCCGTCCGGCTGATGGAGGCCGACTTTGATGTGATCAGTGTCGACGGCTCGGCAGCCATGCTTGCCAAGGCGTTCGAGAACGGCCAGAAACGCGGGCTCACGCTCAAAACCGTCCAGGCGGACTGGCGCGAGCTGAACCGGCGTATCCATGGCAAATACGACGCCATAGTCTGCCTTGGCAACTCGTTCACACACTTACACGACGAACTGGATCGCCGTAAAGTGCTGGCCGAGTTCTATGCAGCGCTGCGGTATGACGGAATTCTCGTTCTCGACCAGAGAAACTACGATGCAATGCTCGATTATGGCTTCACCTCGGGGCACAAATACTACTATTGCGGCGCTGAGGTCACGGCGGAGCCGGAATACCTCGATGACGGTCTAGCGCGCTTCAGATATTCGTTCCCGGATGGCTGTGCGTACACGCTGAACATGTTCCCGTTGCGGAAGGCCTACCTGCGGCGCCTGTTACGCGAGGCGGGTTTCGACCGCGTGAACACCTACGGCGACTTCCAGGAGACCTACCGGGACAGTGGGACGGAGTTCTTCATCCATGTTGCGGAGAAATCGCTGAACCCCACCCGCCCGCACGATCACGTACGACGGACGAAAGCGTGATGAGAAATGCCGGCCCAACAGTCCAACGAGCCGATCGCGATTCTCGGGATGGGTTGCCGCTTTCCGGGCGGCGTTGAGTCACCCGAAGATCTGTGGCAGCTGATATCCGAGGAACGTGATGCGATCTCGGACTTTCCAACCGACCGGGGGTGGAACCTTGAGGCATTGTTCGGGCCCGACCCAGATGCTCCGAAGGCTACCCACGTGCGGGCAGGGGGATTCGTAGACCATGTAGGTGATTTCGACGCGGCGTTCTTCGGGATCAGCCCGCGCGAAGCCCAAGCGATGGACCCACAGCAGCGACTTCTGCTCGAGTCGACCTGGGAGGCACTGGAACGGGCCGCGATCGACCCGACTTCATTGCAGGGCAGCGCTACTGGCGTCTTCATCGGCGCCAGTGCGCAGGAATACGGCCCGCGGGTCTACGAAGAGACCGGCGGATTTGCCGGTTATCTGGCCACTGGTACACCCACGTGCATCGCCTCGGGTCGGCTGTCTTACACCCTTGGCTTGCAGGGGCCTGCGATTACGGTCGACACCGGCTGCTCGTCGGCGCTGGTCTCGGTGCATCTTGCCGTGCAATCCCTCCGCTCGGGCGAGTGCGACTTGGCGGTGGCGGGCGGAGTGACCGTGGTGTGCTCGCCCAGTGTCTTCATCGGCCTGGGCCGCCAGGGCGCGCTGTCCGCCGACGGTAGATCCAAGCCCTTCGCTGCCGCGGCGGACGGGTTTGGCGTTGCCGAGGGCGCCGGCGTGCTGGTGCTGGCCGGCCTGTCACGCGCCCGGAGCCTCGGCTACCGCGTGCTGGCGCTGATCCGGGGCAGCGCCGTCGGACAGGACGGAGCATCGGATGTGCTGTCCGCGCCGAGCAACCCAGCGCAGCAGAGGGTGATTCGGCAGGCCCTGTCTGATGCGGGCTTGAGCGCGGGGGACATTGACGTGGTCGAGGCGCATGGCACGGGCACGAGAATCGGTGACCCGGTCGAAGCGCAAGCCTTGCTGGCAACCTACGGAAAAGCTCACGCGCCGGCGTGCCCGCTACTGGTCGGCTCGGTCAAGTCGAACATCGGCCACACTCAGTGGGCAGCCGGCATCGCCGGAGTCATCAAGGTCGTCAAGTCGATTCAGCACGGCGTGCTGCCTGCCACTTTGCACCTGGACTCGTTGACTCCCCAGGTGGATTGGTCATCGGGAACGATCGAGTTGGTCAATAGGGCACGTCCCTGGCCCGATCAGGCCGACCGGCCGCGGCGGGCCGGGGTGTCGTCGTTCGGTATCAGCGGAACCAACGCACACGTGATCGTCGAACAGGCGCCGCGCGAGCCGGCGGCCGTGACGACAACGCGACAGCGTCCACTGATGACGTCCTGGGTGTTGTCCGCGAAGTCGGCGTCGGCACTGCCCGAGCAGGCGGCCCGGTTGCGGCGATTTGTCGACCGGCACCCCGAACTGGATCCAGCTGATGTGGGGTACTCGCTCGCCACGACCCGGGCATCGCTCGACCACCGTGCGGTTGCGGTCGGAGCCGACCGTGACGAGTTGTTGCGTGGATTGGGCGCAATCTCCGCCGGCACGCCGGCCCCGAATGTGGTGACCGGGAAGGCCACCGCCGCGGGCGGCAACATTTTCGTGTTTCCCGGCCAGGGCTCGCAATGGGCGGGGATGGCAGGGGAACTGCTCGATTCCGCACCGGCCTTCGCCGATCAGATGCGTCAGTGCGATGCGGCGTTCGCCGAGTTCGTCGACTGGTCCCTGCTCGAAGTCGTTCGACGGGGTGATTCCGCGAGCCTGGACCGAGTCGATGTGGTGCAGCCGGTGCTGTTCGCGGTGATGGTTTCCCTGGCCGCGCAATGGCGAGCGGTCGGGATCCAACCCGACGCCGTCCTCGGCCATTCGCAAGGCGAGATTGCCGCTGCCTACGTCGCTGGTGCCCTGTCGCTACGAGATGCCGCACAGGTCGTCACCCTCCGCAGCAAGGCGGTCAGCGCGATCGCGGGAACAGGCGGAATGGTTTCGATCCAGCTTCCCGTGGCCCGGGTTCACTCGCTCATCGAACCGTGGGCGCAATCGATTTCCATTGCTGCGCAGAACGGTCCGTCTTCGACGGTGGTGACCGGCAAAGCGGCAGCCTTAGACGAGTTGATGGTCGTATGCCAGCGCGACGATATACCGGCCACCCGGATACCCGTCGACTACGCCTCGCACTCCGCCGGGGTGGACGCACTGCGGGAGACGTTGCGTGAGTCGCTGTCTGGGTTGCAGCCGCGAACCGGCGACGTCGCATTCATCTCCGCGGTCACTGGTGCAGAACTGGACACGAAGGCTCTCGACGGCGACTATTGGTTCACCAATCTGCGGCAACCGGTGTTGTTTGAGCGGGCGGTCCGCTGGTGCTTCGAACACGGCTATCGCAGGTTCGTCGAATCCAGCCCGCACCCGGTGTTGATCGCTGGGATTCAGGAATCGCTGGAGGAGAGCGGCGATGACCATACTGTGGTCGGGACACTTCGACGCAACGACGGCGGCATGCGGAGGTTCTTGCTTTCGGCTGCCGAGCTCCACGTCCAGGGCGCATCTCCCGATTGGAAGAGCATGTTCGACGGCATCGGTGCCAGTCGCATCGACCTGCCCACCTATGCCTTTCAGCGCAAGCGCTACTGGATGGATCTCGGTTCCGGGTTCACCGACGCGAGCAAAATCGGCGTCATCGCTGCGAGCCATCCGCTACTCGGGGCGGTGGTGGACCGAGGGGATTCGGACGAGGTCATCTTCACGGGTCGACTGTCGCTGGCCTCCCATCCGTGGCTGGCCGACCACAAAGTGCACGGGGTGGTGCTCGTGCCGGGTGCGGCGATGGTGGAACTGGCACTCTACGCCGGTGACCGTGCGGGGTGCCCGCGGGTGGACCAACTCGTGCTGCAGGCTCCGCTGATTGTCGGTGAACATGGCGGTGTCGCAGTGCAAGTCGTTGTCGGTGCGCCGGATGAGTCGGGCGAACGTCCGGTCGGGATCTATTCGCGGATCGACGACGACAGCGCGGACCGGGGATGGACGCGTAACGCCGAAGGCATGCTCTGCCCGGCTCCGGACGTGAGCCCCGGCGAGGAGTCAAATGCATGGCCACCGGAGGGCGCGGAGCCGATCGATGTTTCCGAGGCCTACCCGAGCCTGGCCGAGTACGGCTACGAGTACGGCCCGGCGTTTCGTGGCCTTCGCGCGGTGTGGCGCCGGGGCGCCGAGGTGTTCGTGGATGCGGCCTTGCCGAAGCAGATTGAGGCCGACGCGAGCCGGTTCGATCTGCATCCGGTGTTGCTTGACGCAGTGCTGCACGGTATCGCTGCCGGTGGCATCCTTGCGGAGTCGGGACTGACCAGGTTGCCGTTCGAATGGGACGGCATAGCGCTACATGCCGTCGGGGCGAGCCGGCTTCGCGCCCGGATCGCACTCATCGGCGAGGACACGGTCGCTGTCACTCTGATGGACGGCTGCGGGGCATTGGTGGGTTGTGTCGACTCGCTTCGCCTGGTCGGGATCTCGCCCGACCAGTTGCGCATGAAAGCTGTTGACGACAACCCGGGGTACGGATTGGACTGGGTCAGTCTGTCGCCGAAGGATGGATGCGTGGGCGACACGGTCCCCGATAACGTAACCGTATTCCGCTGCGTGCCGACAATCGCCGAGAGCGCGTCGGTGCCACAGGCTACGCGCAGAGCCCTGTCCCAGGTGCTGGAATTCGTCCAGAATTGGCTAGCGATCGATGCCCAGGATGACAGCGCGCGACTGGCCGTGCTCACCCGCGGGGCGATCGCCGTGGACTCGTCTGAAGACGTCACCGATCTGTCCCAGGCGGCGGTGTGGGGACTGTTGCGGAGCGCGCAGACCGAGAACCCGGGGCGGATCATGCTGGCCGACATCGACGACTGGGCCGACGCCGATGCCGCGATTGCCGAACTTGCCGGCCGTGACGAGTCACAACTCGCATTCCGCAACGGTGTCTGTCATGCCCCTCGGCTGGTGCGCACTGATCGAATCGAGGGTGTCGAACTTGTCGAGACGGACAACTGGCGGTTGGCCACTCTGGGCAACGGCACACTGGACATCGGCAACTTCGCCCTGCGTCCCTGGCCCGAGTCCAAGCGGCCCCTTAGGTCCGGCCAGGTGCGTCTGGCCCTGCGCTGCAGCGGCGTGAACTTCCATGATGTCCTGACCGCACTGGGCCACCCATCGGCCTACGACGTCGGCGTCGAAGGTTCCGGAGTCGTTCTCGAGGTCGCCGACGATGTGCACGAGTTCGCGGTGGGCGACCGTGTGATGGGCCAGATCTTTGGTGCCGGACCTGTTGTCGTCGTAGACCGCCGGAGGATCGTTCGCATGCCCTCAGGGTGGTCCTTCGGGCAGGCCGCCACGGTGCCTGCGGTGTTCCTCACTGCGTACTACGCGTTGGCGCATGTTGCTCGGGTCAGAGCGGGTGAACGGGTGCTGGTACACGCCGCCACGGGAGGCGTGGGGATGGCCGCGGTGCAGCTGGCCAGATACTGGGGTCTCGATGTGTATGCGACGGCGAGTCCGGGCAAGTGGGAAACCCTGCGCAGCATGGGGTTCGATGACAGACACATTGCGAACTCACGCACCGTCGAGTTCGAACAGAAGTTCTCTGTCGCAAGCGGCGGGGCCGGCATGGACATCGTAGTCGATTGCCTGAAAGACGAATTCGTGGATGCATCGTTGCGGCTCCTGTCGCGCGGCGGACGTTTCGTCGAGCTGGGTAAGGCAGACGTCCGAGACCCCGGCGAGGTTGCGGCCCAGCACCCCGGTGTCCGGTATCAGGCGTTCGATCTCCTCGAGGACGTCGCCCCGGAACTTCTGAGCGAGATGCTCGATGACTTGGCGAAGCACTTCGAGGAGGGTGAACTGGGCCCGATTCCGTCGCTTTCGTGGGACATCAGACAGGCATCGGACGCCTATCGGTTGCTGAGCCGTGCCCGCCACGTCGGCAAATTGGTGCTCGCCGTCCCCAGGCCTCTCGTCCCGGCAGGCACGGTGCTGATCACCGGAGGTACGGGTGTGCTCGGTATGCTGCTCGCCCGGCATCTGGTCACTCGCCATGGTGCACGAAATCTATTGCTGATCAGCCGCAAAGGCCGCGCGGCCGCCGGTGCTGCAGCGATCGAATCAGAGTTGAGCGAGCTCGGTGCTTCGGTTCGGATCGAATCGTGTGACGCGGCGGACCGGGAGCGGTTGCGGGCGCTCCTGGCCGAAATACCCAGCGAACATCCGCTTACCGCAGTCATACACGCCGCCGGAGTGCTCGATGATGCCGTGTTCACGGCTCAGACGCCACAGCATCTGGATACTGTGCTGCGTCCGAAGGTCGACGCGGCGTGGAACCTGCATGAACTGACCGCGGATGCCGACCTTTCGGCGTTCGTGCTGTTCTCCTCCGCCGCCGGCGTTCTCGGATCGCCAGGTCAGGCCAACTATGCTGCCGCCAACGCATTCCTGGATGCGCTTGCACAACACCGTCGGCTGCAGGGCCTGCCGAGTGTCTCCATGGCATGGGGATGGTGGGCCCAGGCGACCGGGATGACAGGTTATCTCGATGACCGTGATCGAGGGCGCATGTCCCGCAGCGGCTTCGTCCCGATTTCGTCGGCGGATGGCCTCGCCCTATTCGATGCAGCGCTCCGGCAGCCGCGCTCACTTGTCGTGCCGGCACAGTTCGATCTCGCCGGTATCCGATCCCATGCGGGGCGGGGGGCCCTGCCACCGGCGTTCCAGGGTCTGATCCGTGCGCCGCGGCGTTCCGCTCAATCAACTGCCGCGAGCGGACCCACTGCCGACCTTCGGCAGCGGCTGGCACCGATGAGCACCGCCGAACGGGAACACGAACTTCTGGGCGTTGTCCGTTCCAATGCGGCCGCAGTGCTCGGGCACGACTCCGGCGACGCAGTGGCCGCGGATCAGGAGTTCAAGGAACTCGGCTTCGATTCGCTGGGTGCGGTCGAATTCCGGAATCGGCTCAAAGCGGTGACGGGTTTGAAGCTGCCCACCACCGCCGTCTTCGACTATCCGACAGCGACAGCGCTGGCCCGGTACCTGGCACACGCACTCGACACCGACGGAGCGTCGACTCGCAGCCAAGCAGAATGTATGCGGGGCGAGCAGGAGCACTGGCCGTTGACGGCCTACCAACGAGACATCGTGGCGGTCGGTGCACGCTATCCCGATCTCCCGATCTCGCAGGTGATCGCCTACGTCCGCCTGGACGGCGTGGTCGAGCTGGCGCGGATGCGTGAATGTGTGCGGCGAGCATGCCGACGGAACGACGCGCTGCGACTGCGTTTTGAGTATCGTGACGGCGAGTTCGTCCAGCGCGTCGGGTCCGAACTGCCCGAGCTTGAGGTCGTCGATTTCACCGGTGACGCCGACCCGGCGGCAGCGTGCCGGCGCTGGCTCGATGAGGCAAGCGAGCGGGTGCTTCCGCAGGACGGCCCACTGACACGTGCCGCCGTGCTCATTGATCGGATGGATTCATTCCTGGTGTACGGGTGCTTCCACCACGCCGTGGTCGATGCATGGGGCATCAACCTGGCGCTGAACCAGGTGTTCACCGAGTACGTTTCGACGGTCGACACCAGTGGTGACGACGACGTCGAGATGCCGCGATATGTGGACTTCGTGCGCGCCGAGCGCGAGTACCACGGATCGCCGGATTGGGCGGCCGACCGCGAGTACTTCGTTGAGAAGTACCGCAACGTTGAGCCGGCCTTGTTCATCCGCACCGGATCGCTACGTAGTCGCCGTCGGCGGCATCACACTCTGCGGGTGAGCCCGCGAACAGTCCAACGGATCCGAGACACCGGTCGCTCGATCTTCGCGGTAACCGCTGCCGGCCTCGGCGAGTACCTGAGCCGCGTACATCGTGGCAAGGACGTCATCATCGGAGTCCCGTTCCTCAACCGGTCATCTGATGACGAGCTGCGCATGGTCGGCTGCATGACCAACATGCTGCCGCTGCGCATTCCGGTTGGCAGTGAGTTGTCGATGGCCGAACTCGCCGATCGGATCAGCGCCGAGGTTTGGGAGCTTCAGGCCTGTCTCTTATACACA
>NZ_JRMK01000103.1:0-15218 GCF_000972925.1 Mycobacterium sp. UM_Kg1
GCACCTCGAGGCGCACCGCGCCGATCCGGCCGAAGCCGCCAACGGCCGCGCAGCCCGCCGTCGGGTGGCCGGTGGTCTCATAACCGCTCACCCGGGCGTCCAGTCGCAGCGCCGACCCCTGCCAGTCGCCGCCGGAGACCAGCAGGGCACACCCGCGGTGGCGGGCACGGGCCAGCACGACCCGGGTGCGCGACGGCGGAACGCAGCGGCCGCCCAGACCGAGCACCACCAGATCCATGCCGTCGATCAGCACCGCGGCCACCTCCACCGGGTCGTTGCCGGGATCCGGGATGACGGCGAGCCGGCTCAGGTCTGCACCCATCTCCGCCGCGGCCAACAACCCGAGCTCCGGCTGGCCGACGATCGCCGCGTTCCCCCCGGCCGCCGTCACCGTGGCCACCACGCCCAGCGTCAGCGACCGGGCCCCCGAGAGCACCGCCACCGTGCCCCGGGGCAATCCGGCGGGCAGCACCTCGGCCAGCAGCGGCGGAACGGGCAGCACGGCGTCGGCCGCCGGGGCGACCGCAGCCCCCGGGACCGCGCCGGGCCCCGACCGGCCGGCACCCACCTTCCCGGACACCGCCGCCATCTGCAGACGCAGCTGTTTAAGCTGCTCAACACGGTTTTCCGGGATGACATGACGCTCCCCCACGCGCACCGCCGCCGTCATGATCGCCTCCGGGATGACTCAAATCCGATTCGAAACTATGTTCGATTGACCCGAGTGAACACTCCCCCACCGACAAACGTCAAGCCGGACTCTTCAGCGCTGCACCAACGGCCTCGCAGGCCACATCCGTACCGCGGGGAAGCCGCTGATCTCCCACTTTGGTACACAGTTCAAAACATGTAACACTGTGCCACATGACCCAATCCGTGGAGACCGACGCGGCTACCGATGCCCTGCCCCTGGGACCGCAGTCCCTGGTATGGCGCTACTTCGGCGACAACCGGATGTTCCTGATCGGGCCGCGCCCGGCAGTGCTGCAGAACATGCTCGCCGAGCTCGGCCAGGGCGTGCTGGACCACTCGGTGTTCTTCGCCGACACCGCTGCCCGCATCAAACGCTCGCTGCCGCCGATCTTCATGACCGTCTACGGCACCGAGTCCGGCCACTCCGGCCTGCAGGTGCGCGACTTCCACCACAGCATCAAGGGCAATATGCCCGACGGGAGCCGGTATCACGCGCTGGATCCCGAGACCTACTTCTGGGCGCACGCCACCTTCGTCGAGCAGGTGCTGTACTTCGCCGACACCTTCGTCAAACGGCTCACCCCGGACGAGAAGGAGCGGATCTACCTCGAGTCGAAGACCTGGTATCGCCGCTACGGCGTCAGCGACCGGGTGATGCCGGCCGACTACGCCGAATTCGAGCGCTACTGGAACCAGATGCTGGACAAGGTTCTCGTCGCCCACCCGACCGCCAAGTACGGCGTCGGCTATGTCACCAAGGGTTTCCCCTGCCCCAAGGGGGTGCCGCCGGCGCTGTGGCGGGCGATCTCGGTGATCTTCAATCCGGTCGCGGCGTTTCTCACCACCGGCGGCATGCCGCCGAGCACCCGCGCCCAATTGGGCCTGCCCTGGAGCGACCGGCAGGAGCGGCGCTATCAGCGGTTCGCCGCGGTCTGCCGATCGCGGCCGGTCAACTGGGCATGGGATCATTTGCCGATGCGACTGCGCTACAACAAGTTCGCCTATGCCGGCTACGCCCGGGGCTGACCCGGCGACCACCGCCATCCTCGACGCCGCGGTCGTCGAGTTCGAACAGCACGGCTTCCGCCGGGTGGCCCTGGACGACGTGGCTCGCCGCGCCCGGGTCAGCCGCACCACCATCTACCGCCGGTTCGCCGGCCGCGACGAACTGGTCGCCGCGGTCATCGACCGGGAGAACGCCGCGCTCTACGCCGATATCGCCGCCGAACTGAAAACCTCCGGCGCCCAGTCGAACTACTACGTCGAGGCATTCACCTCGGCGATCATGCGGTTTCGCCGGCATCGGGTTCTCAACCGGATGATCACCGACGAGCCGGCGCTGGCGCTGGAACTCGGACGGCGGCACTATGGCGCGATCGTGGAACGGATGTCCGAGGCACTGCAGGTGATCTTCCCGGCCGGTTTCGCCGAGCGCATCGGCCCGCAGGTGGTCACCGATCTGGCCGACACCATCCTGCGCTACGCGGCGATGGCGCTGCTGCTGCCCGCACGCGAACCGCTGGACTCCGCCGAGGACATCCGCAGATTCGCGACCCTGCATTTCCTGCCGAGCCTTCCCGCGGCGCTGCGCTCCACACCGATCTAGCGGGCTCCCCGCCTCAGATCGCCGCACCGACTCCCATCGAGGCCGCCACCTCAGGCATATAGCGCTCCGCGATCAAAGTCGCAATGGCCTCGACATCAGGAGCAAGCGGATACATGTGACGGTATTGCAGAACCTGTTTGCCGATCAGCCCCAGCCGCTCGGTGAAAGTCGGCATCCGGTGCGGATCCAGCAACGGGCTGTTGAACGGCGCACAGTCGGAACGCTGAAACTCGAAGGCGGCGCTGATCCGCGGCGCGGCTCCCAGACGGCTGCCGCGCCCACCCCAGTGCAGGACGGCCTGGTTCCAGGCGAACATGGTGCCCGCCGTGGCCGGCAGCGCCCGAATGTCCTGAAGATTGCGGACGATCGTGTTGTCCGGTCCGTCCCAGCGCCGCTCGACGAAACGATCGTCGAGATGGGCGGGCAGCATGTACATGCACCCGTTGAGCGGGGTGGCATCGGTGAACGGCAGCCACACGGTCAGCGTCCGCGGCGAGTTGTCGTCATCGAGGGTGTTGACCAACTTGTCCCGGTGCGGTCCCCAGCCCACGGCGTTATCGCTGGGGTTGACGTGCCAGACCCAGAAGTCGGGCAACGCCCGATACCCCTCGCCCATCACGCTGGTGAGGAACTCCGAAAACCCCTGGAACGCCAGCCACAGCTCGTCGTAGACGAAGGCGAAAGCCAGCGGGATTCCTTGTTGGAACAATGTCGACACACCCGTACGAATGGGCGCGACGGCCGCTTCCGGCAGGGCGTCGGGGACCTGGACGTAGCCCTCACGCTTCAAGTTCGCCAGCTGGGTGTCGAACTCGGCGACCGAAGTGGATGGGCGGGCGCCCCCAGCCTCTATCGACATTCCAGGGCACAGTTGCGCCCAGAATTCGCGACGCGTAACGCTGTCAGCCGAAAACGCAGCAATCATCGTGACTACTCCCACTCAATAGTGCCGGGTGGTTTGCTGGTGATATCCAACACCACCCGGTTGACCTCGGCCACCTCGTTGGTGATCCGGGTGGAAATCCGCTCGAGCACCTCGTAGGGAACCCGAGTCCAGTCGGCGGTCATGGCATCCTCGCTCGACACCGGCCGCAGCACGATCGGATGGCCGTAGGTACGGCCGTCGCCCTGCACCCCCACCGAGCGGACATCGGCCAAAAGCACCACCGGGCACTGCCAGATCTGGTGATCCAGGCCCGCGGCGGTCAACTCCTCGCGGGCTATCGCGTCGGCCTGCCGCAGCGTCGCCAGCCGCTGGGCGGTGACCTCGCCGACAATCCGGATACCCAGCCCGGGGCCCGGGAACGGTTGGCGGGCAACGATTTCCTCCGGCAGTCCCAGCTCACGACCGACCGCGCGCACCTCGTCTTTGAACAGCAGCCGCAGCGGCTCGACGAGGCTGAACTTCAGGTCGTCGGGCAGCCCACCGACGTTGTGGTGACTCTTGATGTTGGCGGTGCCGGCGCCGCCGCCGGATTCCACCACGTCGGGATACAGCGTGCCCTGCACCAGGAACTCGACGTCGTGGTCGCCCAACGTGTCTCGCACCGCGCCTTCGAACGCCCGGATGAACTGGCGCCCGATGATCTTTCGCTTACCCTCCGGGTCGGACACCCCGCTCAGCGCATCGAGAAAGACGGCAGCCGCATCTACGGTGACCAGCTTGGCTCCGGTGGCCAGGACGAAGTCGTTCTGCACCTGCTCGCGTTCCCCGGCCCGCAGCAGCCCATGATCGACGAACACACAGGTCAGCCGGTCGCCGATGGCACGTTGCACCAGTGCCGCGGCCACCGCGGAGTCCACCCCGCCGGAGAGCCCGCAGATGGCGTGGCCCTCGCCGATCTGTTCGCGCACCTGCTCGATCAGCGCATCGGCGATGTTGGCGGGCGTCCAGGACGCGTCGATGCCGGCGAACTCGTGCAGGAACCGGTTGAGCACACGCTGGCCGTACGGGGTGTGCAGCACTTCGGGGTGGTACTGCACCCCGGCCAGCCGGCGGGCACGGTTCTCGAACGCGGCGACCGGCGCACCGGCGGTGCGAGCCGCCACGGTGAACCCCTGCGGCGGCTGGGTGACCGCGTCGCCATGGCTCATCCATACCGGCTGGGTGGCCGGCAGGCCCGCGTGCAGCTCGCCTGCGGTCACCGTCAGCTCGGTGCGGCCGTACTCACTGGTGCCGGTGCGCTCCACGGTGCCTCCGAGTGCGGCCGCCATGGCCTGGAAGCCGTAGCAGATCCCGAACACCGGAATGTCGAGGTCGAACAGCGCCGGATCGAGCTGAGGGGCGCCCTCGGCGTAGACGCTGGCGGGTCCGCCGGACAGCACGATGGCCAGCGGATCGCGCGCAGCGATCTCCTCGACGGTCGCGGTGTGCGGGACCACTTCGGAGAACACCCGCGCTTCGCGGACCCGGCGGGCGATCAGTTGGGCGTATTGCGCGCCGAAGTCGATGACCAACACGGGGCGCGACGATGGTGACGACACCGCACGGAGTCTAGTGGCGGTTAGAGTCAACGAACCAACGGCGCGCATGGTGGGAGTGGAGATACACCGCTAGCGGAAGGAGATGGCCGCATCATCCGAACGCAGAACACGGTGCTGGGCCTGCCCGAGACGGTGCGAGCCTGCTTGTTCGACCTCGACGGCGTGCTCACCGATACCGCAAGCGTGCACACCCGCGCCTGGAAAGCCATGTTCGACACCTACCTGGCGGCGCGTGCCCAGCGCACCGGCGGCGCATTCACGCCGTTCGACCCGGACAGCGATTACCGGCGCTTCGTCGACGGCCGGAAACGCGACGACGGGGTGCGCGCATTCCTGGCCAGCCGCGGCATCACGCTGCCCGACGGCACCGACGACGACCCGCCGGACGCCGAGACCGTGCACGGGCTGGGCAACCGCAAGAACGAGGCGTTCCAGCTGACGCTACGGGCCGACGGCGTGGAGGTGTTCGAGGGGTCCCGGCGCTACCTGGCGGCGGTCACCGCCGCGGGCCTGGCCACCGCGGTGGTTTCGGCCAGCGCCAATGCCGGTGAGATTCTGGCGCTGACCGGTCTGGACAAGTTCATCGGCCAACGAGTCGACGGCGTGACCCTGCGCACCGAACACATCGCGGGCAAACCCGCCCCCGATTCGTTCCTGCGGGCCGCGCAGCTGCTGGGCGTCACTCCCGCGGCGTGCGCGGTGTACGAGGATGCACTGGCGGGCGTGGCGGCCGGACGGGCCGGCGGGTTCGGCTTCGTGGTGGGCGTCGACCGCGTGGGCCAGCGCGACGACCTGCTGAGCAATGGCGCCGACGTGGTCGTCACCGATCTGGAGGAACTGTTGTGAGAGAGCGCCGATGATCCCGCAGGACTACTTCCCGATCGAGCCGTGGCAGCTCCGCGAGACCCGGCTCGACCTGGACCTGCTCGGGCAGACCGAGTCGCTGTTCGCGCTGTCCAACGGGCACATCGGTCTGCGCGGCAACCTCGATGAGGGCGAACCGCACGGCATGCCCGGCACCTACCTCAACTCCTTCTACGAGGTGCGCCCGCTGCCGCACGCCGAGGCCGGTTACGGCTACCCGCAGGCCGGGCAGACCGTCGTCGATGTGACCAACGGCAAGATCCTGCGGCTGATGGTCGACGACGAACCGTTCGATGTCCGCTACGGCGAACTGATCGACCACCAGCGCATCCTGGACATGCGCGCCGGCACCCTGCGCCGCCACGTCCATTGGCGCTCACCGGCGAAAAAGCAGGTCAAGGTGCACTCGACGCGGCTGGTCTCGCTGGCCCACCGCAGCGTCGCGGCGATCGAATACGTCGTCGAGGCGGTCGACGAGTTCGTCCGGGTCACCGTGCAATCGGAGCTGGTCGCCAATGAGGACCAGCCCCCGACCTCCGATGACCCTCGGGTGGCGGCCATCCTGGAGAACCCGCTGGAGGCCGTCGAACGCGAGAACAACAACACCGGCGCGGTGCTGGTACACCGCACCCGTGCGAGCGGACTGATGATGGCCGCCGCCATGGACCACGAGGTCGAGGTGCCCGGCCGGGTCCAGGTCACGACCATCACGATCCCCGACGTGGCGGCAACCACCATCGTGTGCGGGTTACGCCCGGGGCAGAAGCTGCGGATAGTCAAGTACCTGGCCTACGGCTGGTCCAGCGAACGGTCCCGGCCGGCGCTGCGCGACCAGGCCATCGCCGCGCTGACCGGTGCCCGCTACAGCGGCTGGCAGGGGCTGCTCGACGCCCAGCGGGCTTATCTCGACGAGTTCTGGGACGGTGCCGACGTCGAAGTCCACGGCGACCCGGACTGCCAGCAGGCGGTCCGCTTCGCGCTGTTCCATCTGCTGCAGGCCAGCGCCCGCGCCGAACGCCGCGCCATCCCCAGCAAGGGACTGACCGGCACCGGTTATGACGGCCACACTTTCTGGGACAGCGAGAGCTTCATCCTGCCGGTGCTGATCTACACCGCCCCGCAGGCCGCCGCCGACGCGCTGCGCTGGCGGGCCACCACCCTGGACCTGGCGCGTGGGCGAGCCGCCGAGCTGGGGCTGGCCGGGGCGGCCTTCCCGTGGCGGACCATCCGCGGCCAGGAATGCTCCGGGTACTGGCCCGCGGGCACCGCCGCCTGGCACATCAACGCCGATATCGCGGCGGCGTTCGAGCAGTACCGGGTGGTCACCGGCGACACCACGGTGGAGCAGGAATGCGGTTTGGCGGTGCTGGTTGAGACGGCGCGGCTCTGGCGATCGCTGGGGCACCACGACCGGCACGGGGTGTGGCACCTGTACGGAGTCACCGGGCCCGACGAGTACACCGCCGTCGTTCGGGACAACGTGTTCACCAACCTGATGGCCGCCCACAACCTGCGCACCGCCGCCGACGCCTGCGCCCGCCACCCCGATGCCGCCCACGAGCTGGGGGTCACCACCGAGGAGATGGCCGGCTGGCGCGACGCCGCCGACGCCGCACACATCCCCTACGACGAGGAGCTGGGGGTGCACCCGCAGTGCGAGGGCTTCACCTCGGCCGCCGAATGGGACTTCGAGAACCGCAACACCTACCCGCTGCTGCTCAACGAGCCCTATGTGCGGCTGTACCCGGCGCAGGTGGTCAAGCAGGCCGATCTTCTGCTGGCCATGCAGTGGCGCAGCCACGCGTTCACCGCCGAGCAGAAAGCCCGCAACGTCGACTACTACGAGCGGCGCACCGTGCGGGACTCGTCGCTGTCGGCGTGCACCCAGGCGGTGATGTGCGCCGAGGTGGGGCACTTGGAGCTGGCCCACGACTACACCTACGAGACGGCGTTCATCGATCTGCGCGACCTGCACGACAACACCCGCGACGGCCTGCACCTGGCGGCGCTGGCCGGCTCCTGGGTGGCCCTGGTCGCCGGGTTCGGCGGCCTGCGCGAGGACACCGGCGTGCTGTCGCTGGACCCCGCACTGCCCGACGGGATATCACGGCTGCGGTTCCGGCTGCGCTGGCACGGGTTTCGGGTGACCGTCGACGCCAACCACACCGAGGTCACCTACACCCTGCGCGACGGCCCCGGCGGGCGGCTGACGATCAACCATGGCGGCCAGGACGTCGAACTGAACCCCCAGGCCCCGACGACGCTGCCGGTCCGCCGCCGCGAGCCGCTGCTGCCCACCCCGATCCAGCCGCCCGGCCGCGCACCGACGCATCGCCGGGAGGTCGCGCGGTGATACCTCAGGCGATACCGGTAGACCAGCGCAGCGCGCCCACGGCGTGATCGGGCACCGCCGGGTTCTTCGGCGCGATCGGGTCCAGCCGCCGGTAGGGGTCGCCCTGGGCGGGCCGCAGATCGACCTCGCCCTTGTTGGGCCACAACGACGCCGCCCGCTCGGCCTGCGCGGCGATCGACAGTGAGGGGTTGACACCGAGGTTGGCCGACACCGCCGCGCCGTCCATCACCGCCAGGGTCGGGTAGCCGTACACCCGCTGGTAAGGGTCGATGACACCGTGCTCGGGGCTGTCCCCGATCGCGGCGCCGCCCAAGAAGTGCGCGGTGAGCGGGATGTTGAACAACTCTCCCCAGGTCCCGCCGGCCACTCCGTCGATCTTGGCGGCGATCCGGCGGGTGACCTCGTTGCCGACCGGAATCCAGCTCGGGTTCGGCTCGCCGTGGCCCTGCTTGCTGGTGTAGCGGCGGATGCCCAGCCGGCCGCGTTTGGTGAACGTGGTGATCGAGTTGTCCAGATGCTGCATGACCAGGGCGATCACCGTGCGCTCGCTCCAGTGTCGCGGGTTGAGCAGGCGCAGGATGTGGCGCGGGTCTTCGCCGGCCTGGTCCAGCAGCTGTCTCCAGCGCGGCACATCGGTGCCTTGCGGGCCGGCACCGTCGGTCATCAGGGTCTGCAGCAGCCCCATGGCATTGGAGCCCTTGCCGTAGCGCACCGGTTCGACATGGGTGTCGGCGGTGGGATGGATCGAGGACGTGATCGCCACGCCGTGCGTCAGGTTCAGCTCCGGGTTGACGTTCAACGTCGCCGCACCAACGATGGATTCGGAGTTGGTGCGGGTGAGCACCCCCAGCTTGTCGGACAGCTTCGGCAGCTTGCCCTTATCGCGCATCTTGAACAGCAGCCGCTGGGTGTTGTAGGTGCCGGCCGCCAGGATCAGGTGGTGCGCGGTGAAAGTCTTGCGTCGCCGCGCAAACCCGGGACCGGTGCGCACCGTCTGCACGCGCCACAGCCCGTCGGCGCCCTGCTCGAAGGCAGTTACCGTCGTCATCGGATGCACTTGTGCACCAGCCGATTCCGCCAGATACAGGTAGTTCTTCACCAAGGTGTTCTTGGCGCCCCATCGGCAGCCCGTCATGCACTCGCCGCATTCGAGGCAACCGGTGCGTTTCGGACCGGCGCCGCCGAAGTACGGGTCGGCCACCGTCTTGCCCGGCGCCTTGCCCCCGCGGGCGCCGTCCGGACCGAAGAACACGCCGACCGGGGTGGCCACGAAGGTGTCACCGACCCCCATGTCGTCGGCGACCTCCTTGACGATGCGGTCCGCGTCGGTGAACGTCGGGTTCTTGACCACACCGAGCATCCGCTGCGCCTGGTCGTAGTGCGGCATCAACTCGGCGCGCCAGTCGGTGATGTGTGCCCACTGCTTGTCGGCGAAGAACGGTTCCGGTGGCACGTAGAGGGTGTTGGCGTAATTCAGCGAGCCGCCGCCGACTCCGGCGCCGGCCAGCACCATGACGTTGTTGAGCAGATGGATGCGCTGAATGCCATAGCAGCCCAGCTTCGGCGCCCACAGGAATTCCCGCAGGTGCCAGGAATTCTTGGCGAAGTCCTCATCGGCGTAGCGGCGTCCCGCTTCCAGAACACCGACGCGGTACCCCTTCTCGGTCAGCCGTAGCGCGCTCACGCTGCCGCCGAAACCCGAGCCGATGATCACGACGTCGTAGTCAGGCTTCATCGCATCAGTATGCCCTACCCGGTACCCGCGGTAGCAGGGTCGCCGAGGCCAAATCTCGTTGCGATCTTTGTCTTCTGGAGACAAAGAGTGGGCGGTCAAGAACCGACGGTCAGGCCGACCTTCTGGAATTCCTTGAGATCGCAGTAGCCGGCCTTGGCCATCGCGCGGCGCAGCCCGCCGACCAGGTTCAGCGAGCCGAACGGGTCGTCCGAGGGCCCCTCGAGCACCTGCTCGAGGCTGGGGCGCTCGCCGTAGGCGACCTGCATCAGCGCACCGCGCGGCAGCGACGGGTGGGCGGCAGCCGACGGCCAGTACCAGCCGTCGCCCTGCGCCTCGGCCGCCGCGGCCAGCGGCGTGCCCAGCACGACCGCGTCGGCGCCGCAGGCGATCGCCTTGGCCAGGTCGCCGGAGGTGTGGATATCGCCGTCGGCGAGCACATGCACGTAGCGTCCGCCGGTCTCGTCGAGGTATTCGCGGCGCGCGGCGGCCGCATCGGCGATCGCCGTGGCCATCGGCACCGAGATGCCCAGCACCTCATCGGATGTGGTCACTCCGGAGGTGGAGCCGTAGCCGACGATCACACCGGCAGCACCGGTCCGCATCAGGTGCAGCGCGGTGCGATGGTCGATCACCCCGCCGGCCACCACCGGGATGTCCAGCTCGGAGATGAAGGTCTTCAGGTTGAGCGGTTCGCCGGCCCCGTCGCGATCCACCGCGACACGCTCGGCGGAGATGATGGTGCCCTGGATGACCAGCAGGTCGACCCCGGCCGCCACCAGCGCGGGAGTCAGCGCTGCGGCGTTCTGCGGACTCACCCGTACCGCGGTGGTCACTCCGGCCTCGCTGATGCGCGCTACCGCGGCGCCGAGCAGCTCGGGGTCCAGGGGCGCAGCGTGCAACTGCTGCAGCAGCCGGATCGCCGCCGAGGGCTCGGGCTCCTTGGCGGCGGCCTCGATCACCTGGGCGATCTTGGCTTCCACGTCGGCGTGCCGGCCGATGAGACCCTCGGCGTTGAGCACGCCCAAGCCGCCGAGCCGGCCCAGCTCGACGGCGAACTCCGGGGAGACCAGCGCATCGGTGGGGTGGGCCAGCACCGGCATCTCGAACCGGTAGGCGTCCAGCTGCCAGGCGGTGGACACGTCCTTGGAGGAGCGGGTACGCCGGGACGGCACGATGTTGATGTCGTCGAGTTCATAGGTGCGACGGGCGGTGCGGCCCATGCCGATCTCAACCATGTCACGCATGCGGGATCACCCTTATCTTTCCGCGAAACCGACATTCTGCAGCACAAGCACTGGTGCCGACCCGCAAAACGTCGGTTTCGGCGCTTAACGCACGTAGTAGTTCGGCGCTTCGACGGTCATGGTGATGTCGTGCGGGTGGCTTTCCTTCAAGCCGGCGGCGGTGATCCGCACGAACTGCGCCTGCTGCAACTGCTCGATGGTGGCCGAACCGGTGTAACCCATCGCCGCCCGCAGCCCGCCGGTGAGCTGGTGGATGACGGTGCTCAGCGGCCCCCGGAACGGCACCCGGCCCTCGATGCCCTCGGGCACCAGCTTGTCCTCGGAGAGGGCGTCGTCCTGGAAGTAGCGGTCCTTGGAGTAGGACTTGGCTCCACCGCGACCCTGCATGGCGCCCAGCGAACCCATCCCGCGGTAGCTCTTGAACTGCTTGCCGTTGACGAAGATCAGGTCGCCGGGCGATTCGGCGGTGCCGGCCAACAGCGAGCCCAGCATCGTCGTCGACGCGCCGGCCGCCAGCGCCTTGGCGATGTCACCGGAGTACTGCAGCCCGCCGTCGGCGATCACCGGCACTCCGGCCGGCGCACAGACGGCCACTGCCTCCATGATGGCGGTGATCTGCGGGGCACCGACCCCGGCGACCACCCGGGTGGTGCAGATTGAGCCGGGGCCCACCCCGACCTTCACCGCGTCGGCACCGGCTTCGACCAGCGCGGCGGCTCCCCCGCGGGTGGCGACGTTGCCGCCGACCACCTCGACGCGCTCGCCGACTTCGGCTTTGAGCTTGCCGACCATGTCGAGCACACCGCGGTTGTGGGCATGGGCGGTGTCGACCACCAGGACGTCGACCCCGGCGTCCACCAGGGTCATGGCCCGCACCCAGGCATCGTCGCCGACGCCGACCGCGGCCCCGACCAGCAGCCGGCCGTCGCTGTCCTTGGTGGCCAACGGGTGCTGTTCGGTCTTGACGAAGTCCTTGACGGTGATCAGCCCGGTCAGCTTCCCGTGCCCGTCGACGATCGGCAGCTTCTCGATCTTGTGCCGGCGCAGCAGGCCCAGCGCGGCGTCGGCGGAGACCCCTTCCTGCGCGGTGATCAGCGGCGCCTTGGTCATCACCTCGGCGACCGGTTTGGCCTGGTCGACTTCGAAGCGCATGTCGCGGTTGGTGATGATCCCGACCAGCGAACCCTGCTTGTCGACGACCGGCAGCCCGGAGATGCGGAAGCGGGCGCACATGGCGTCCACCTCGGCCAGGGTGTTCTCCGGGGTACAGGTCACCGGGTCGGTCACCATCCCCGCCTCGGACCGCTTCACCGTCTCGACCTGGCCGGCCTGTTCGGCGACCGGCAGATTGCGGTGCAGCACGCCCATGCCGCCGGCACGGGCCATCGCAATCGCCATGCGCGCCTCGGTGACGGTGTCCATCGCGGAGCTGACCAGCGGCACCCTGAGCGCAATGTTGCGGGTCAACCGGCTGGCGGTGTCAGCGGTGGCGGGCACCACGTCGGAGGCCGCCGGCAGCAGCAGCACATCGTCGAAGGTCAGCCCCAGCATGGCGATCTTCGGGGCCTGCCCGTCGAGCGCACCGCCGGCGTACACCGCGTCATCGATCGGTCCGGCGGCGTACTGGCCGGTCATTTGGGCACTGACTTCCGGTTTGGACAACCAACGGCCATCTGGGAGCCTCCACTACAAAGCCGGGGTGAGAAGACCATCTTAATCGCGGCGCGCCGGCGCCTTCGCCCGCCACCACCTTGACCGCCGCGCAGGGTGTGCCGCGACCTGCCGCTGGCGTTCGGTCATGGCGACTGCGTACCCTGATGGGCGTGCGTGACCACCTGCCACCCGGTTTGCCACCGGACCCGTTCGCCGACGATCCTCACGACCCGTCTGCCGCACTGGACGCGGTGGAACCGGGCCAGCCGCTGGATCCGCAGGAGCGCAGTGCGGTCGAGGCCGACCTCGCCGATCTGGCGGTCTACGAAGCGTTGCTGGCGCACCGGGGAATTCGCGGCCTGGTGGTGTGTTGCGACGACTGCCAGCAGGATCACTACCACGATTGGGACATGCTGCGCGCCAACCTGCTGCAGCTGCTCATCGACGGCACCGTCCGCCCGCACGAGCCGGCCTACGACCCCGAGCCCGACAGCTACGTGACGTGGGACTACTGCCGCGGCTACGCCGACGCGTCGCTCAACGGGGCGACCTCGGAAGCCGACGGCTACCGCTGATCAGCGCGACTGCCAGTTCCCGCCCCGGTGGCCCACCAGCGCCGCGGCGTCGTCACGCAGCTCCCGCAGTTCCGCAGCGGTCCACCTAGGGCTGCCGATGTCGGCCAGCATGCAGGCCAGCGCCCACCGCAACGGCACCAGCCCCAGCCGCCCGGTCTCTGCGATCGCGTCCTCGGCCACCGCCCGCGCCCGGTCGACGTTGCCCGCGCAGCACAGCGCGCCGGCCAGCACCACCTGACTTTTCACCCGGTGTCGCGCCATGCCGTCGCCGACGAGCGCCACGGCCCGCTCGGCATTGCGCACCGCGGCCGATCCATCGTCGGTGACCATCGCAAGTTCCGCGGCCACCCAGTGCCGGCGGACCGCCAGGCGCGGCGGCGCGGCGGCCGACTCGGGGGCCAGCCGGGCCAGCAGTGCCGCCGATGCCGCGAACCGCCCGACACCCAGGGCGTCGGCCGCCAACCCCACCAGCGCGTCGGCACGGGCGACGGGATCGTCGCCGGCCAGCGCCAATGCCCGGCCGTCGAAGCCGCGGGCCACATCGTGCCCGCCGAGCTGGCGCAGGAAAGAACCCCGCGTGCTGTGGGCGTGGGAGGCCAGCGGCCCTGCCGGAACGGCGCGTAACAACGCGTCCAGATCGGCCGCGGCGCTGGCGTACCGACCCTGGCCGCCGGCGGCGACGGCACGCAGCCACCGCTGGCGCGGATTGGCCGCTTCGGGCAAGGGCCAGCGGCCCGGTTCGTCCCCGAAGGCGGCTGCGGCCAAAACGGCCTCTGAGTCCTCGATCATCGCTGCGCGACGTTACGCGCAGGTGACATAACTTCACCAATCCACAGAATGCGGAATAACATCCACTCTCACGGAATGTCCACCCTTTTAGGCCAGCCTTTCTTAATCCTCGCGTTGGTATTACTTCAGATCGTTTGGTTACCGTCCCCACGGCGCCGGAATTCAGCCGGCGCTGTTTTACGCGCAGCACCTGAAGAGAACGCTCGCCAGGCCGTCCTCCGTGAGACCCGGCCCGACCAGCGTTTGGAGAGGGGTTCCCCATGCCACAGGTTGAGCAGTTGCCCGGCCGCAACGCGGACGTATGGGATTGGCAGCTCCGCGGAGCGTGTCGGGGAGTCGATTCGTCGGTGTTCTTCCCGCCCGACGGAGAACGGGGCCGTGCGCGGGCAGCGCGGGAACAGAATGCCAAAAAGTGGTGCCGCGCTTGCCCGGTGCTCGAGCAGTGCCGTGCGCACGCGCTCGCCGTGGGCGAGCCCTACGGCATCTGGGGCGGCATGTCCGAAGCCGAGCGGCACGCGGCGTTGCGCTGCAACTTGCGGCCCAGCGGCTAAGTACTTCCCCGACCGGTGCGGCGGCGTCACGTCCGCGGCCCGTGGGCATCCCCGAGCAGCCCCCGGAATTTCCCGGGGGCTGTTCGCCCCCCGGCGATGCGGTTGGATCGGTCGCGACTCGGCGAAGCGGGCACCGCCCCGCGCGCGTCGTCCCGACGCCAACCGCGGCGACGGCACCGGCCAAAACGTTGGCACCACACGGCGCGGCTACCGCGCCGTGTGGTGCCAACGTCAGCTCAGCCGTGCGGCGCCTCGGATATTTTGCTGTCCGGCCTGCCCAGGGTCTTGCAGTAGGTCGACACCGACAGCCGCGTTGCCGAGACCTCCAGTGCGGCCGGATCGGTGCCACTGCGGTCTTTGAGCATCTTGGTTATCTCGTCGTCCTGCTTCTTCTCGTCGTGATCGACGAAGTCCTTGCATCGGGTGTCGCCGCCGGTGTTGATCACCTCAGAGGCCGAGCACGCCCCGGAGAACATGACTCCCAGCGCAAGGGCTGCCAACGCAACATATTTCATCATGGCGACTCCTTACGCCTCGCGCCCGAAGAGTCGCAGCAGCCAGAGCAGAATGATCGCTCCCAGGACCGCGGTGAACAAGGTGAACCACCAGCCGCCGCTCGCGGTGTCGACGACGAAGCTGAGCAGGAATCCCCCGATCAGGGCTCCGACGAC
>NZ_JRMK01000104.1:0-15039 GCF_000972925.1 Mycobacterium sp. UM_Kg1
ACTGGTCAACCAGGCCGTCGCCGCCGCTGCGGCCGACCATGACACCTTTATCGAGATCAGCCCGCACCCCCTGCTGACCCACACCATCGGTGAAGCCGCCGAAGCCGCCACCGCCGAGCCGGTGACCGTGGGGGCAACGCTTCGCCGAGGCGACGACGAGACCCTGAGCTTCCACATCCACCTCGCCGAACTCGGCTACCAGACCGGCGCCGGCGGGTTCGCCGAGCTGCCCACCACGCCGTGGCTGCACACCCGGCACTGGCTTCCGGCCCCCGAGCGGGCGATGCCGGCACCGGATGTCCATCCGTTGCTCGGCGTGCACGTCGAGTTGCTCACCGCCGGCGAGCACGTCTGGCAGAACGAGCTGAGCACCGCGGTGATGCCGTGGCTGGCCGAGCACCCGGTGCACGGACAGGCCGTTGCGCCCGCGGCGGCCCTGATCGAGATGGCCGTGGCCGCCGGCAGCCAGGCACTGGGCACCCCCGCCCAGTCGATCGAGGTGACCGGCCTGCACATCGAGCAGCCGCTGGTGCTCGACGACACCACACAGGTCACCACCACCCTGCGCGGGGCGCCCACCCCGGCACAGGTCGAGATCCACGCCCGCGCAGCCGGCGAAGCATGGTCGCGATACGCCGTCGCCGATGTCGCCGTCGCACCGGCGCAACGCGCGGTGGAGCCGGCCCCGCAACAGCACACGTTCACATTGCCCGAGTGCACCGGCTCCGGCACCCACCCGGCCTACCGGCTCGCACCGGCTGTGCTCGACGCCGCGCTGCGGCAGCTGGCGGCCGGTGTCGAGGCCGTACAGCCCGGCCACGACGCGGACGGTGCGGGCTACGCGCCGGCCGCGGTCGCCGCGGTGCGGGTGTTCGCACCCGCCGGACGCCCGGTGCGCGGCCACGCCGCACTGAGCGTTGCCGACGACAACGCGGTGCGGGGCCGTCTGGTGTTGACCGACGACTCGGGTGCCCCGTGCGCCGAGCTCGCCGGCATCGAGCTGCGGCCCATCGATCCGCGCTCGTTGCGGGTGCCACTGGACCAGAAGACCTTCGCCACCGAGTGGACGCCGGCGGTCACCGCGCCGGCCGCCGACGCGGCGGCGGCCGGCAGCTGGCTGCTGCTCTGCGAGCCGTCCACCGGCGAACTCGCCGAGCACCTGGCGGCACGCCTGGGCGGCCCCGACCGCACCGTGATCACCGGGGAGTTCACCGACGGGCCCGCCCTGAACGAAGCGATCGAGCGCGCCGCCGCGGACCCCGCGCATCCGCCCGCCGGCATCGTCGTGCTGCTCGAACGCAGCGAATTCGCCGGGACCGACCCGGACAGCGCACTGGCGCGGGCCCGTGACCTGGTCTGGACGGCGTGGTCGGTGGCCAAGGCAGCCGTCGCCGGCTGGACCGAGGCGTCCACGGGCGCCAAGCCGCGACTGTGGGCGGTCAGCAGCGGTGGGCTGGCCTTCGGCGGCGACGAACCCGGCGATCCCGCCATCGGGGCGCTCAAGGGCGTGGTCCGCACCTGGCGCTTCCCCGGCGAACTCGCCCGCGTCCTCGCCGACGAGCCGGACCTGGGCGCCACCCTGGTCGACCTCGACCCCGCCCAGGACACCGCGGCCCGCGCCGATGCCCTGCTGGCCGAACTGGGCGCCTCGCTGCGCGACGACGTGATCGCCTGGCGCAACGGTCAGCGCTACACCGAGCGACTGATCCGGGCGGCGCTCGACGGTGCCGGGGATGCCCAGGGCGACGATGCCGGCCACGCCACCGTCCGGGCGGACGGCTCCTACCTGCTCACCGGTGGGCTGGGCGGCTTGGGCACCGTGGTGGCGCGCTGGCTGGCCGAGCGCGGCGCCGGACGGATCGTGCTCAACGGCCGCAGCGAGCCGTCGCAGGCCCAGCGTGCCGTCCTGGCGGAACTGGCCGCGCAGACGCAGGTCGTCTTCGTCGCCGGCGACATCAGCGCACCGGGTGTGGCCGAGCAGCTGGTGGCCGCCGCCCAGGAGACGGGCCGGCCGTTGCGCGGCGTCGTCCACGCCGCCGGCGTGCTGGGCGATGGACTGGTGAGCGCCGTGACGCCCGAGAGCCTGGCCGATGTCTGGTCGGCCAAGGCCGTCGGCGCCGCCCGCCTGCACGCGGCCACCGCAACCGCCGAGCTCGACTGGTGGGTGGGCTTCTCCTCCATGGCCGCCCTGCTGGGACTGCCCGGCCAGCTCGGCTACGCCACCTCCAATGCCTGGCTGGACGCCCTGATGGCGTGGCGGCACGCCTCCGGGCTGCCCGCGACCGCCATCAACTGGGGCCAGTGGTCCGATGTGGGGCTGGGCCGGTCGATGACGCTGAGCGTGCTGGACCCGATCAACCCGGACGAAGGCATCGAGGCGCTCGACGCGGTGCTGGCGGCCGGCGGGATCGGCGCCCGGGTCGGGGTGGGACGGCTGCGCATCGACCGCGCGGTCGCCACGTCGCCGGAATTCCGCGACCTGACCTTCTTCGAGTCGCTCGTCGCCGAGGCCGACGTGGCAATCGGTGCCGGTGAGGCCGGTGAGGTTGCCGCAGGCGACGCCGCCGCCGCGGCGACCGGCGCGCCAGACTGGGCGGCCATTCCCGCCGACCAGAGGCGCGACGAGCTGGTGGTCAGGCTGCAGGCTATCTTGGCTCGCGAACTGCGCACGTCGGCGACGGCGATCGATGTGGACCAGCCCTTCCCGGAGATGGGGCTGGATTCGATGATCGCGATGACCGTGCTGAAAGAGACACAACAGTTGGTGGGAGTGGATTTGTCGGCGTCAATGCTGTGGAATCACCCCAGCATCTCAGCGTTGGCGACGCACCTGGTGGGGCTGCTGGCGTCGCACTACGCCGAGCCGGACAGCACAGCAGGTCAAGACGACGACGATCTGGGGTTCGGCTCATCCGGCGGCGTGCTGGACGAGTTGTTCGATCAGGTCGAGTCGGCTTCGACCGGGAGCGAGAGCGGTATTTATTGATGACGACGATCTTCAACAGGATCTCGGCCATGAGCGCCGAGAAACGGGGGGCGCTGACCGAGCAGTTCGACAAGGCGTCGCGGATCGCGGCCGCCGAGCCGATCGCGGTGGTGGGGATCGGCTGCCGCTTCCCGGGTGGTGCCTCGGGCCCGGACGCCTACTGGGACCTGTTGAAGACCGGTCGCGACGCCATCACCGAGATCCCCGCGGATCGCTGGGACGCCGAGGAGTACTACGACCCGGACCCGCTGGCACCGGGCCGGATGTCATCGAAGTGGGGCGGCTTCCTCTCCGATGTCGCCGGGTTCGACGCCGACTTCTTCGGCATCTCGCCGCGCGAAGCCGAGGCCATGGACCCCCAACAGCGCCTGATGCTGGAAGTGGCCTGGGAAGCGCTCGAACACGCCGGGATGCCGCCGGCAACCCTGTCCGGTATCCGGTCCGCGGTCATGATGGGCGTGTACTACACCGAGTACCAAGGCATTTCAGCGGCCAACCCGGATGCCATCGACGGCTATTCGGCCACCGGTAACGCGCACGCCGTCGCGGTGGGCCGGATCGCCTACCTGCTGGGTCTGCGCGGGCCGGCCGTGGCGATGGACTCGGCATGCTCGTCATCGCTGGTCACCATCCACATGGCCTGCCAGAGTCTGCGCCTGCGCGAGAGCGACCTGGCCCTGGCCGGCGGCGTCAGCCTGATCCTACGGCCGGAAACCCAGATCGCCATGGCCAAGTGGGGAATGCTGTCGCCGCGCGGTCGATGCCACACCTTCGACGCCGGAGCGGACGGCTTCGTGCGCGGCGAAGGGGCGGGAGTCGTGGTCCTCAAACGCCTCACCGACGCCATCCGCGACGGCGACCGGGTGCTTGCGGTGGTGCGCGGTTCGGCGATCAACTCCGACGGAAAGTCCAACGGTCTGACCGCCCCGAACACCATCGCCCAGATCGACGCGATCACCCGCGCGCTGCGCAGCGCCGACGTCGCGGCCAACTCGGTCAACCTGATCGAAACCCACGGCACGGGAACGGCTTTGGGTGACCCCATCGAATTCGAGGCCCTAGCCGACGTTTACGGGCGCGGTGCCGCGAAATGCGCACTCGGTGCGGTCAAGACCAATATCGGCCACCTGGAGGCAGCCGCCGGGATCGCCGGATTCATCAAGGCCGCGCTGTCGGTTCAGCGCGGACAGATCCCGCCGAACCGCAACTTCTCCACCTGGAACCCGGCGATCGACCCGAGTCCCACCCGGCTGTTCGTGCCCACCGAGATGACCCCGTGGCCGGCCACCGAGGGTCCGCGCCGCGCCGCGGTGTCCTCGTTCGGGCTCGGCGGAACCAACGCGCACGTCGTGCTCGAGCAGGGGCCCGACCCGGTCCCGTCGCCGGCACCGGCCGAACCGGTCGCCACTTTGGTGGTGTCGGGCAAGACCGACCAGCGGGTGGCGGAATGGGCCGCCACCCTGGCCGACTGGATCGCCGGCCCGGGCGCCACGGTCCCGCTGGCCGACATCGCCCGCACGCTCAACCACCACCGCAGCCGGTACGCCAAGTTCGCCACCGTCTGTGCCCGCGACACCGAGCAGGCGCTGGCCGGGCTGCGGGCGGTCGCCGGCGGTTACCCGGCACCCGGAGTGGTCGGCACGCGTGCCGAATCCCGCGGCAAGGGCACCGTATTCCTCTACTCGGGCCAGGGATCCCAATGGGCCGGGATGGGCCGGCAGCTGCTGATCGACGAGCCGGCCTTCGCCGCCGCCGTCGACGAGCTCGAACCGGATTTCGTTGCTCAGGTGGGGTTCTCGCTGCGCGGGGTGCTGGAATCCGGAGAGCCGGTGGTCGGTATCGACCGCATTCAGCCGGTGCTGGTGGGCATGCAACTGGCGCTGACCGCACTGTGGCGGTCCCACGGAGTCGAACCGGATGCGGTGATCGGGCATTCGATGGGCGAGGTGGCCGCCGCTGTGGTGGCCGGTGCGCTGAGCCCCGCCGACGGCCTCAAAGTGATCGCCACCCGGTCCAGGCTGATGGCGCGGTTGTCCGGGCAGGGCGCGATGGCGCTGCTGGAGCTCGACGCCGAGGCCGCCGAGAAGCTGGTCGCCGAGCATCCGGACATCGCCGTGGCCGTGTACGCAGCACCCCAGCAGACCGTGATCGCCGGCCCGCCGGACCAGGTCGATGCGGTGGTCGCGGTGGTGGACGCCCAGGGCAAGCTGGCCCGGCGCGTCGAGGTCGACGTGGCGTCGCACCACCGGACCGTGGACCCGATCCTCGAGGAGCTGCGCACCGCGCTGGCTGACCTCAAGCCGTCGGCGCCGAAGATCCCACTGATCAGCACGGTGGGCCAAACGGCATCCGAGACACCGACTTTCGATGCCGACTACTGGGTGCGCAATTTGCGCAACCCGGTGCGTTTCGGCCGGGCCGTGACCGCCGCCGCCGCCGGCCACGCCACCTTCGTCGAGGTCAGCCCGCATCCGTTGCTCAGCCACGCCATCAACGGCAACCTCGAGACGGCGCGGCCCGCCGGCGACAGCACCGTGACCGGCACCCTGCTGCGCGACCAGCCCGAGGCCCTGAGCTTCCACACGAACCTGGCCGCCGCCGCGCCGCCGCCGGCGCAGGCGCCGCAACCCGACGGTGGCCTGGGTCGCGTCGACCTCCCGGCGCGGCCGTGGCAGCACGTTCGGTACTGGGCGGCACCGGTGGCGTCCAACCGGAACTCCGCCGACGCGCACCCGCTGTTGGGTACACACGTCGAGCTTCCGTCCGGACACGGTCACGTCTGGCAGGCCGACGTGGGCACCGAGCTCGTCGCGTGGATGGCCCACCACAAGGTGCACGGCCAGATCGTCATGCCGGCCACCGGGTTCGCCGAGATGGCGCTGGCGGCGGCCGGACAGGCGCTGGGTCTGCCGCCGTCGGCGATCGCGGTGGACCGGGTCGAAGTCGAACAGATGCTGCGCGTCGATGAGCGGACCGAGGTGACCACCCGGCTGCTGCACGACACCGACGGCTCCGACGAGCTGCGCATCGAGATACATTCCCGTCCCGCCGGCGGCGGTTGGTCCCGGCACGCCGTCGCCCGGGCCGTGCCCGCACCGGCCGCGCAACCGCAGCCTCGCACGGCGGCACCGGCGAGCGGCGGCACCGCGCTGTCCCCGGCGGACCTCTACACGGCGCTGCGCCGTACCGGTCTGCAGCACGGCCCGGCGTTCGCGGCGCTGACCCGCATCGTGCGCAAGCCCGGTGGCATTTCGGAGGCCGAGATCGTGCTGCCCGACGAGGCGACCGGGCACCGCGGCTACCGCATCCACCCGGTGATGCTCGACGCCGCCCTGCAATGCCTGGCCGCCGCGCTGCCCGACGAGTCGCTGAGCGGAGCCTCCGACGCCACCTACCTGCCGGTGGCCGTGGAGACCATCCGGGTCTTCGGCGATGTCGGCCGGCGCGCCCGCGGCCACGCCGAGGTGCTCAACCACGACGACGACGGGATCACCGGGCGCGTCACCCTGACCGACGACACCGGGACGGTCACCGCCGAGCTCTCCGGGATCTACCTGCAGCGCGTGCAGCGGCGCACCGTCCCGTTGCCGCTGAGCCAGAAGATCTTCGACACCGAGTGGCTCGAGGCTCCCGGCCCCGCTCAACCCCCGGCAGCCGCCGACGGAAGCTGGCTGGTGCTCACCGACGGACCCGAAAGTGAAGCCCTGGCAGCCGATTTCGCCGCCCGGTTCAGCTCGCCGGGGCGCCGCGTGATCACCGCGGACCTGACCAGCGAACCCGCGGTGCGGGAGGCCTTCGCGCAGACCGCCGGCGACCCCGACCGGCCCCCGGTGGGCGTCGTCGTGCTGGCCGCCCGCAGCGACTTCGACGGCACGGAGGCGGGCAACGACCCGGCCCGCGGTCGCGACCTGGCCTGGTCGGTCGCCTCGACGGTGCGCACCATCGTCGGAGGCTGGCACGGCACGGCGCCCCGGCTGTGGCTGGTGGGCCGCAACGGCCTGAGCGTCGACGCCGAGCAGCGCGAGCACGGCGATCCGTCGATCTGCGCCCTCAAGGGCCTGGTGCGGGTGCTGGCCTATGAGCACCCCGATCTGCACACCGCCCTGGTCGACACGGACGCCCGCACCGACGGCGCCGACCCGGTGGCGGCGCTGATCGCCGAGCTGGGACTGGCCGGCACCGACGATGTGGTGGCCTGGCGTGGCACGAACCGCTATGTCGAACGCCTCAGGCGGGCCACCCTGACCGCGACGGGCGCCCCGGTCGTGCGGCGCGACGGCGCCTATGTGCTGACCGGCGGTCTGGGCGGTATCGGGCTGGTCGTGGCCCGGTGGCTGATCGATCACGGTGCCGCGCGGATCGTGCTCAACAGCCGCTCGCAGCCCTCCGAGGAGCAGCGTGCCGTGCTGTCCGAGCTCGAACAGCGGGCGCAGGTCGCCGTCGTCTCCGGTGATCTGGCCGCGCCCGGCGTCGCCGAGAGCCTGGTCGCCGCCGCCGAGGAGACCGGCTTGACGCTGCGCGGGGTGATCCACGGCGCCGCCGTCATCGACGATCAGATCGTGGTCGGCATCGACAAGGAGACGCTGGGCCGGGTGTGGGCGCCCAAGGCGTCGGCGGCGCTGCGGCTGCATGTGGCGACCGCCGGCAAGGACCTGGACTGGTGGGTCGGGTTCTCCTCGACGTCCTCGCTGCTGGGAGCCCCGGGCCAGGCGGCCTATGCCGCGGCCAGCGCCTGGTTGGACGGCCTGGTGGCGTGGCGGCGGGCCGCCGGGCTGCCGGCGATCACTATCAACTGGGGCCAGTGGTCCGGGGTGGGCGTGGCCCAGGAGCTGAAGTTCAGTGCGCTGGACCCGATCAGCCCCGAAGAGGGCATGGAGGCGCTGGAGGCGATCCTGGGCGGTGATCTCGGCCGGATCGGCGTCGCGCGGCTGCGGCTGGACCGGGTGGCCGCGGCCTTCCCGGAGTTGCAGCAGCTCGGATACTTCGCCACCCTGGCCGAGGAGCTCGACCTCGATGCCGAGGACGACGACTGGCCCGGCCCCGAGGGGCTCAAGCAGCTCGACGCGGCCGAGGCCGCCAAGGCGGTCGTGGCCCGGCTGGGTTCGCGCATCATGGCGATCATGGGCTACCCCAAGGGCAGCGCCATCGACCCGGGGCGGCCGTTGACCGAGCTCGGAATGGATTCACTGATGGCCGTGCGCATCCGCAACACCGTGCGGGGCGACTTCGGGGTGGAGCCACCGGTGGCGCTGCTGCTGCAAGGGGCCTCACTGACCGATCTGGCCGCCGACCTGTCGCGCCAACTCGGTCTGGCGGCGCAGGAAGGCGCAGACGGCGGCGGCGACGCCGGGGGCGTTCGGAGCCGGGCTCAGCAGCGTGCCGCGGCGCGGCAGCGGGCGGCGGCGCGGCGGAAAGTAGGAGATCGTTCGTGACCAACAATGAAGTGCCGCCCAACGCGATCGCGGTCGTCGGCATGGCCGGGCGCTTTCCGGGCGCCCGCAGCCTGACCGGCTTCTGGGACAACCTGCGCAACGGCACCGAATCCATCGTCACGCTGTCCGAGGACGAACTGCGTGCCAGCGGCGTGAGCGACAAGGCGCTGGCCAACCACAACTACGTGCGGCGCGCGGCGCTGCTGGAGGGCATCGAGGAGTTCGATGCGGGTTTCTTCGGGTTCACCCCGCAGGCCGCCCGCACCATGGACCCGCAGCACCGGCTGTTCCTGCAGACCGCGTGGCACGCCCTGGAGGACGCCGGATACCAGCCCGGCGCGATCGAGGGCTCCGTCGGCGTCTACGGCACCAGCACCACCAGCGGCTACCTGCTGCACAACCTGATGTCGCACTACGATCCCAACCTGATCATCGGGCAGGGCGTCAGCTTCGAGATGGTCAACCTGTCGCTGCAGAACGACAAGGACTATCTGGCCACCCGGGTGGCCCATCAGCTCAACCTGCACGGCCCGGCACTGTCGGTGCAGACGGCCTGCTCGTCGGCGCTGGTCGCGCTGCACCTGGCCTGCCAGAGCATTCTCAACGGCGAATGCGACATGGCGCTGGCCGGCGGTTCCTCGCTGCGCGTGCCGCATCACGTCGGCTACTGGCACGAGCCCGGTTCGATGGTGTCGGCCACCGGGCACTGCCGGCCGTTCGACGTCCGGGCCGACGGCACCATCTTCGCCAGCGGCGTCGGGGTGGTGGTGCTCAAGGCACTGGCCGACGCGGTCGAGGACGGGGACCGCATCCACGCGGTGATCCGGGGCTCGGCGCTGAACAACGACGGCGCCACCAAGATGACCTACGCGGCGCCCACCGCCGCCGGTCAGGCCGACGTGATCGCCGAAGCGCACGCGGTCGCCGAGGTGGACGCCTCCACCATCAGCTACATCGAATCGCACGGCACCGGCACCCCGCTGGGCGACCCGATCGAGATCGAGGGCCTGCGACAGGCTTTCGCGGTCTCCGAACAGCCCCGCACCGGGCCCTGCTACGTGGGCTCGGTGAAGTCCAACATTGGGCACCTGGAGTCGGCGGCCGGCATCGCCAGCCTGATCAAGACCATCCTGTGCCTCAAGCACCGGGCGATCCCGGCCACGCTGCACTACACCAGCCCCAACCCCGAACTGCACCTTGACGACGGACCCTTCCGGATCCGCAGCGAGTACGGTCCCTGGGAATCCGACGGCATCCGGCGCGCCGGGGTCAGCTCGTTCGGCGTCGGTGGCACCAACGCCCACGTGATCGTCGAGGAATGGCCCGAAGACGCCCCGGCCAACGCGACGGCCGCCCCGCGGCCCGGGCCCGAGGTGCTGCTGCTGTCGGCGCGCACCGCCGAGGCGTTGGCGCAGGGCCGCTCGGAGTTGGCGGCCGAGCTGTCGGCCGCTGGGGCCGAGGCGTCCGACGCGCCGGATCTGCACGACGTGGCCTACACGCTCGCCGAGCGGCACCCGCACACCCTGCGCCTGGCCGCGGTCGTCGCCGACCGCGCCGACGCGGTGGCGGTGCTGGGCGCCGAGGAGAGCGAGAACGTCTTCATCGGCGAGGGCGTGGACCCCGCCGACGCCACCGCCGAGGACCGGGTGGTGTTCCTGTTCCCCGGCCAGGGCGCCCAGCACATCGGGATGGCGCGCGGGCTCTACGACAACGAACCGGTGTTCGCCGAGTACTTCGACCGCTGCGCGGCCGGCTTCGAGGCGGAGCTGGGCTACGACCTGCGCTCGATGATCTTCGAGGGCACCTCCCGTGACCTCGAACGCACCGATCGCACCCAGCCCGCGCTGTTCACCGTGGAATACGCCCTCGCCAAACTGGTCGAGAGCTACGGCGTGCGCCCGGCCGCGCTGATCGGCCACAGCATCGGCGAATACGCCGCGGCCACCGTCGCCGGTGTCTTCGACCTCGACACCGCGATCAAGGTGGTGGCGATGCGGGCCCGGCTGATGCACGCCGCGCCGCGCGGCGTGATGGTGGCCGTGCCGATCAGCGCCGAGGCGGTCGGTGCCTATCTGACCGGTGACGTCGACCTGGCCGCGGTCAACGACCCGGACGGCTGCGTGGTGGCCGGGGCCGAGTCCGATATCCGTGAGTTCACCGACCGGCTCAAGCAGGCCGGTATCAACGCGCGCCGGGTGCGGACCTCACACGCCTTCCACTCCCGCCTGATGGACTCGATGATCTCGGAGTTCACCGCGTTCCTGTCCCGCCAGACGCTGCACGAACCGCAGCTTCCGTTGCTGTCGAACCTGACCGGCACGTGGCTGGCGCCCAGTGAGGCGACGAACCCGGCGACGTGGGCGCGCAGCGTGCGGGCCACCGTCCGGTTCGCCGACGAGATCGACGTCGTGCTGGGCGACCCGCACCGGGTCTTGGTCGAGGTCGGTCCCGGGGCCACGCTGACCGCGTCCGCGGCCCGCAACCCGAAGTTCGCGAGCGGGCATCGGGCCGTGCGCCTGATGCGGCACCACGCCCAGAACCGCGACGACCGCGACGCCTTCCTGCTGGCGCTCGGCCAGCTCTGGGCCGCCGGGGTGGAGGTGGACTGGTCGCCGTTGCGCGGGGACTACCAGCCCAAACGCGTCACTGTTCCGGGCTATCCCTTTGAGCGGCAACGTCATTGGCTTGAGCACAATGCTAACGCCACCTGGGTGTCCGGCGGCGCGGGCGCGGCCGGTGCCGCCGCGGGCGGTCCGAGCGGGGACACCGCGGCCAGCGGTGAGTCGATAGAGGCGACACTGCAACGCATCTGGGCGTTGTGCCTGGGTGTCGGCTCGGTGGATCGCACGGCCAACTTCTTCGACGTCGGCGGGGACTCCCTGGTGGCGATCAGCGTCGCCATGGCCGCCTCGCACGAGGGGCTCGACCTGACCCCGCAGGACCTCTACGACAATCCGACGGTGGCGGCGCTGGCCAAGGCGCTCACCGCCCGGTATGCCGCCGGCGGCCTGGGCCGTCAGTCGCCCGGTGCGGTGGCGCACCCGCCGGTGCCGCCCAACATCGCCTACTTCCTGGAAAACGGTGTTCGCGAACACGGGCGCTGGCGCATCCCGGTGGTTCTGCGGTTGCGCCCCGACATCTCGGCCGATGACGTGCGATCCGTGCTGTCGGCGGTGGTCAACCACCATGAGGCGCTGCGTCTGCGGATCACCGAGCGGGCCGGCACCTGGGAGCAGCGGATCGTCGAGCCCGGCGACTTCGGCGAGATCAGCATCCACTACCTGCCGGAGGGCCTGACCGCAGAGGACGACGCGGTGCGCACGCTGCTCGCCGAGCACATCCGCGAGCAGGACCTGTCCAGCCCACCGCTGACGGCGCTGTATGTGCGGGGCGCGGCGGGCGACCTGTGCTACCTGGCGCTGAGCCTGCACGCCGCCGTCGGCGACGAGGCCTCCCGCGACATTCTGCTCACCGATATCTTTACCGCGTTCGGGCAGAAGCTGGGCGGCAACGACATCGAGCTGCAGCCGGTCGGGGTGGGCTGGGCCGAGTGGTCGCAGCGGTGCGCCGGACTCGCCACCCACCCGGCGGTGCTGGACAGTCGCGAGTTCTGGTTGCAGACAACGCAATCAGCGACGCTGCGGCTGGCCGCCGAGGCCGCCGAACCGCCGGCGGCCGCCGACCTGTGCACGCTGTCCACGGCACTGCCCGCCGTGGACACCAGCGAGATCGACGACGCGCGGCGGCGGCTGCGCCTGCCGATCAACGAGATTCTGCTGGCCGGGCTGGGCCGGGCGGTGGCATCGGCGGTCGGTGCGGGCAGCATCGCGGTCGACCTGGGGGGAGCGGGCCGGTCGGTGCTCAAGCCCGATGTCGACCTGCGGCGCACCGTGGGCTGGTTCACCACGATCTATCCGGTCGCGCTGAGCTGCTCGCCGGCCGGACAGGCATCCGCGCGCCAGCTGCTGGACTCGGTCCACGAAGCCGTGGACGGCGTCCCGCACTACGGGATCGGCTATGGACTGCTGCGCTACCTGTACGCGCCGACGGCGCGGCGCCTGGCCTCGGTCGCCCCGGCTGACATTCACTTCGCCTACCTCGGGGCGATCCCCGAGCCGCCGTCGCTCGGCGACTCCCCGGTGCAGTTCGACCCCGACACCGCGATGCCGGTGCGCGAGGCGATCGCGGGGCTGGGGCACGCATTGGAGTTGCGGGCCTATCGGACCGGCGGGGTGCTGCACGTGGACTGGTGGTTCGACAGCCGCCGCATCGAGGAGTCCGTGGTGCGCTCGCTCGCCGACGGGTTCACCGCGGCGGTGATGGAGCTGGTCCGCGAGGCCATCGCCGAACACGACTCGGAGTCCGCTGCGGAAGACGGCGAAATGACTCTGGTCGAGTTGTCGTAGAGGGGATATCGCCACAAGTGTTTGCCACCTCGGTTATCCGCAAGCTCGCCAACAGCGAGGAGATGCTGGCCGAAACCCATAATTTCGTGGGTCTGGCGGCCCATGTCACCGGTCCGGTCGACATCGATCTGCTCTCGGAGGCCTATGAGGCGCTGCTGGAGGCGCATCCGATCCTCACCGGGCGCTTGGAGCGTCTGCCGGACGGGCACCACCAGTTCGTCACCGACGACCTGATGCCCGACGGTATCGAGGTCATCGAGCTCGACGGGCCCGACGAGCAGCCGCCCGCCCCGCACTTCGACCAGACCGAGTCGTTGGTGGCGATGCGGGTGATCATCCGCGACGGGCAGGCCCAGCCGACGCTGTACGTGCACCATGCCGTCGCCGACGGCCACCACATGTACGCGTTGATCGAGGAGATGCTGTCCTACTACACCGATCTGGTCACCACGGGCCGGATCGGTGCGATGAACGTCGAGCCCGCTCCGCTGTCGATCGAGGCGGTGCTGTCGGATCGGGGGATCGACAAGCAACAGCGCTCCGGAATCGAGCGTTTCATGCCGGCGTTGTTCGCCTACGATCTGCCGCCCACCCGGCGGGCCGTCGCGGCGCAGGCGCCGTCGTCGCCGGTGCTGGTGCCGATGGCGTCGTGCCGGCTGACCGAAAGCCAGACCGACAACGTGGTGGCCTTCGGCCGTGCGCACGACCTGAGCCTGCACGCCGTGCTCTCCGCGGCGGTGCTGACAGCCGAATGGCAGCTGCGCGGCAAGCTCAGCATCCCGGTGCCCTACGTCTACACCGTCGACCTGAGATACTTTCTGTCACCACCGGTTTCGGCCACCGGCTGCACCAACCCGATCGGGCTGGCGACCTACCTGGCCGAGGTCGACACCAAGACCGACCTGGTCGAGCTGGCTCGCGATATCGCGGCGAACTTCCAGAAGGATCTCGACGAGGGCGTGATCCAGCAGTCCCGGCTGCACTTCAGCCCGCAGTACGTGGGCAACCCGCCGGGCCTGCCCGATGTCGTGGTGCTGAGCAACAACGGATTGGTACCGCCGGTGCGCACGCCACCGGGCGTGGAGGTCACCACGACGCACGGTGAGCTGTATTTCGCGGTCAGCGCGGGGATCGACATCTACTTCACGCAGATCTTCGCCGGCCAGCTCAACATCGAATACCACTCCCACGGACCGGAGCCGGAGCGCTCGGTTGAGGCGATTCGGGCGCTGCTCTGCGGCATCGCCGAGCAGCACGCCGCCGGCGTCAGCTGACCGGGCCGAAGGCGTAGCGGTGGTACTGCAGCATTGCCCGCAGCGGCGGCACCGCCCGGGCCAGGCGGCTGGACCGCCGGAATCCGGCCGGAACCCGGTCAAAGGTCTGCGCGTCGAAGAAGTCGGTGGCAGCCAGCAACCGAATGCCGGTCACCTTGTCCAGGATGTCGCCGGGGCCGTTGACCGCCCAGTGCAGCGTCGCGCCGGACTGGCGCTGCAGGCGGTGCGTCTTCTGCGTCTTGATCCCGAACCAGTTGTAGAAGTCGATCTGCAGTTCGCCGGACGGGAACTTGTCGACGATGCTCTGCAGCAGTGCCACGCCGTCGGCTTCGGTCAGGTACATGCTGATGCCCTCGGCCAGCAGCAGCACCGGGCGATCCGCCGGGATCTTGTCCAGCCACGTCGGGTCGGTGGCCGAGGTCGCCATCAGGTGGTAACCGGGGCGGTCGGGGTAAACCTGTGCGCGCAACGCGATCACCGGCGCCTGGTCGACGTCGAACCAGGTCACCTCGGGTCCCGGATCGATGCGGAAGACCCGGGCGTCGAGGCCGCAGCCCAGGTGGATGACGGTGGCGTCGGGGTGGCCGGCCAGGAATTGCCGCGCCCAGATGTCGTACTGGGCGGTGCGCACGGTCACCAGGGGCGCCCAGCGGCCGGGAGCTTTCAGGGCGTCCCAGTCGAAGTCGATGCGCTCGACGGCCTCCTTGGCGTACCGGTCGCCCAGCACCGGGGAGTCGAAATCGGCGTCGAGTGCTTTGAGATAGAGCGTCGTCAGCATGGTTGCCGCGGCGCCGTGCAGGTCGACGGGGATCTTGTCTGCCACGTCGGCGAGCCTAATACGCTGGACGGGCATTCGATGCACCGCAGGGTCGAACCCGGCGGTTCAGCGAGGCTCGACAAAGGAGAGCCGAAGCTGGGACCGCCGTATGAACCCGGCGGTT
>NZ_JRMK01000105.1:0-14970 GCF_000972925.1 Mycobacterium sp. UM_Kg1
TCATCAGCAGCCGCCGCACCCGGCAGATCCGCCACCGACGCATCAAACGACAACCCCACGTTCGACAGCAACGGCTCCCACGAACCCGCATCGAACAACGTCTCCCACGACGACGCCTGACTCAGATCCGCAAACGCACCCGCCAGGTCCTCACCCAGCAGGTCCACCACCCAATCGAACTCATCAGCATGCGCCGCAGGAGCCGCAGACAACGGCGCCATCCCAAACGTCAAAAACGCCCCAACCGCACTACCGGCTCCCAGCAACCGGCGGCCACGCCGACCCTGCTGACCGTTGCCCGAAGTGTTACGCCCTACTGCCATTTGGGATTTCCTATCTGTGTGGCCCACAGTTGTGCTAGCTCTGTCTGTCATTTGGTCTGGTACGGCGCCTTGCCTGCGTCAGCAGACTCAGCCTGTGTAGCCCAACGCCGCAGCGATCTGTTGCGGGATGTCGTTGAGCCATTCGGCGGCCACTCCGAAGAAGTCGCCATTGATGCTCAGCAGGCCGATGTCCGCCAAGCCCAAGCCCTCGACCAAGCCGTAAATGTCGAGGCTGCCGAGGCCGAGATCGGTGAGCAGCGAGTTGATCGTCACGCCGCCGAGGCCGAGGTTGGCCACGATGGTGTCGAGGTCGTAGGTGTCCAGGCCCAGCCAGCCGAGCAACGTGCCCAAGGTCGGGTCACCGAGCACGCTGGTCATCAGGTCGGTGATGAAGTCGTCCAGGTAGACCTCGTCGAGGCCCAACCCGCCCAGGATGCTGCCGATCGAGACCCCACCGAGCAGGCTCTCGATGACCTCGTCGAGGGTCCGGGTGTCGAACCCGAGGTCGGCGAGCAATCCGGCGATCGAGATACCGCTCAACCCGAAGCGGTCGATGAACATGTCGATGCTGATGTTGTTCAGGCCGAGGTTGTTCAGCGCCGCCTGCAGGTAGATGTTGTCCAAACCGAGGCTGTCGATCAGGTTGTAGAGGCCGAGACTGCCCATGCCCCAGTCTTCGAACAGTTGCAACAGCGTGGTGTCGGTCATTCCGAGACCGGCGATGGCACCGTCCATGAGCTCGGTCAGCGTCGGGTCGAAGCCCCATGCCGAGAAGAACTGCTCCAGGGTGACGTTGCCGGTCATGTCGCCGAGCTGTTCGAACAGGTAGTCCACCGAGAAGGTGCCGATGCCCATGGCGTTCATCATCTGGACGACGGTGACGTCGTACATGTTCATGTTCTCGACGGTCTGGCCCACGGTGTTGGGTCCCAGCACCGCGCCCAGCGTCGGGTTGCCGGCCTTCTCCAGCAGCGATGCCATGTCGGGGGCGAGCACACCCAGCGGCGTGTCGAACAGGGTGGCCGCGCCGCCCTGCCCGGGCAGGGTCTTGAGCAGGTCGCCGAGGATGACGTCGGTGATCGGGGTGTCGGGGTCGTAACCGATGGTGTTCTCACCGATCGGCATCGCCTCCATCAGCTCACCGAGCGTCTGGTTGCCGAAGTCACCCAGTAGGCTGTCCAAGGTGGAACCGGGCGGCATCATGCTGGCCATCAGTTCCATCAGCGGAGTGCTGCCGGTGATGTCCGGGCCCAGGAAACCGCTGTTGATCAGGTCGACCAGCGTCTGGTCCCCGTACTCGCCCAACATCGCGGGGAGCGAACCTATGGTGATGTTGCCCAGGCCCATCTGCTCGAAGAAGTCCGTCAGCGGGACGTCGGGCATCGAGTCCTTGATCAATCCGCCGATCGTCCAAGTCGGGTCGACCAGGCTGGCCAGCGACTCGTTGCCCTGCGCACCGAGCAGGTCCTTGATGAGCCCGCCCACGGTCTGGTTGTCGCCGCCGACCATGTCCAGGATCAACTCGGACAGAGTGGGGTTGCCGATCCCGACTTCCGGCGAGTTCAGCAGGGCGATCAGCAGGCTCGCGACCGAGTCGTCCGGGCTGATGCCGCCGAGGTCTTCGAGCAGCTGAGCGATGGTGGGGTTACCGATACCGGCCTCGTTGAACACCCCGATCAGCAGTTCGGACAGCGACTGCGTACCGATCCCGAACTCGTTGAGCAGGTCCACCGGGGTCATGTGGCCGAAGCCGGCCTGGTCCAGCAGATCAATGATCAGGGTCTCCAGCGGAACGTCGCCGATTCCGGCGTCGGAGAGCAGCTGGGTGATGGTGGTGTCACCGAAGCCCGAGGCTTCCACCACACTGCCGATGGTGAAGTTGGCGTCGATCGGCTGTCCCGGAGTGAGGACGCCGTTGAACAGCGGGATGCTGGCGTCGCCGAAGGTCAGACTGCTGCTGCCGTTGAGGAAGGCGTCCAGCAGGGTCGCCGGCGCACCGATCAGCGCGGACAGCGCAGCCAGCGGGTCGCTGAAGTCGAAGATCTGGCGGAGCACGTCGCCCATGGCTTCGAACAGGGTGACCCACGGGCCGATGCCGGCCAGCAACGAGTTCATCCACAGCGGGAGCTCGATGTCCACATTGACCGGGAAGGGCAGCGCCTGCACGTTGATGGACGGCATCGAGTTGGTGAAGATGTTGATGACGTCGGGGATGCCGGAGATCGCCTGGTCGGGGTGGGTGAAGATGTGCTGCAGCAGCCCCCACATGTCGACCGAGTTCTGGTTCAGCGCCTGCAGATTGGCGATGGTGTTCTCGAACAGGTCGGTGTACGGCGAAAAGAAGCCCGACGTCAGCGCCACGCTCTGCTGCTGGGCGATCGCGATCTGGTGCTGCAGCTGCGGCAGGGTCGCGGCCACCGAAGGCACCGCGACCAGGCCCACCCCGGCAACAGCCATACCGCTGGTGACGTACGGACGAAGTGTTTGCTGCATGACGCCCTCCCGGACTGAAGTTCCGAAGCTTCTCTGTCGATTAACCACCGAGCACCGCCGTGATCTGGTCGCCCAGCCCGTCGAACCAGTAGGAGATCGAACCGAAGAATTCGCCGATCTGGGCGTTGATGACGGTGATGTCGCCCAGGCCCATTGCCGCCAGGAGTTCGTCGACGGTCTGCTGGCCGAAGTCTCCGAGCAACGCGCTGACCGTGGCCGGCCCGAACAGCGAGTCGATCAGTTCGTTCAGGGTCTGGTCGCCCAGGCCCAGGTCGATCATCCAGTCGCTGATGGTCGAGGTGCCGAAGAACTGGTCGAACAGGTCGCTGAGCGACTGCCCGCCGATCCCGAACTCGTCGAGCATCTCGTTGACGGTCTGCGGGCCCAGCGCCTGGCGGATGATGTCGTCGAGTTGCATGCTGCCCAGGCCGGCGTCGTCGAGCGCGTTGGCCACGGTCTGGTCGCCGAAGGTCTGGTCGAGCAGTTGGCTCAGGGTCTGGTCGCCGATGCCGGCCTCGCTGAGCATGTCGGCGATGGTCTGGTCGGCCGGAACCATCTGGTTGATCAGCTCCGCGAAGGTGGTGGTGCCCAGCGGCCCCAGCAGGTTCGCGAGCGGCTCGTCGGGCATGCCACCGAGCACCAGGTCGGCCAGGGTCAAGTCGGCCATGCCGGAGTCGGTCAGCATCTGGCCCAGCGTCATCGCGAAGTTGGTCTGGATCATGTCGGCGAGCGTCATGTCAGCCGTCGGGCCCAGCATCGTGATCAGCGGGTCGTTCAGCTGGTCACCGAGGATGGTGGCGACGGTCGTGCCCTGCAGGGCGTTGGCCAGCAGGTCGTCACCACCCTTGTCCAACGGGGTCATGCCGGTGGCTCGAAGCATGTCGTTGATCGTCAGGTTTCCGACGATGGGAGCCAGGTTGCCCATGATGGTGCCGACCGACAGGTTGGTGATGCCCAGCAGGTCGGTCATGTCCTTGACCGTGACGGCACCGAAGCCCGCGTAGCCCATGACCTCGCCCAGCGTGGTCTCGCCCGACGGCCCGAGGATGCTGATGATCATCTGCGACATGTCGGCGTCGGCGAGGCCCGCCTGGCTGAGCAGGTCCATCATGGTCTGGTTGCCCAGGCCGAGTCCGCCGAGCAGGTTGTTGATGAACTCGTGGGTGGTCGTGTCACCCATCCCCATCGCGTCGAGCACGGTGGTCGGCGTGGAGCCGGCCAGGCCCAGCGCCTCGACCGCGGTCTGCAGCAGGCCGTTGAGCGTCAGGCTGTCGGCGCCCAGCGTGCCGAGCAACTCGTTGACAGTCGGGTCCCCGATGCCCAGCGCCTCGAGGACGTCCATGCCGAGGTCGGCCAGCTTGAGGTCGGCCAGGCCGATGTCGTCGGCGAGGTCGACGACGGTCGGGTTGTCAAAGCCGAGCGCCTTGGTGAAGTCGATCGCGATGTCGGCGATCTGCACGTCGCCGATGCCGATCTGGTCCATGATGTCGGCGATGGTGGGGTTGCCGATGCCCACCGCGTCGAAGACGGTGCTGAGCACGTTGGCGACCTGGAGATCACCGAGGCCCAGTGCGTCGATCACGTCGACGGGGGTCTGGTCGCCCAGGCCGACGCTGTCCAACAGGCCGGTCAGCATGTCCGACACCACCAGCGTGCCGATTCCGGTCTGGTCGAGCAGGCTGGCGATGGTCTGGTCGCCGATGCCCAGGTTGTCGGCCAGCTCGCTGCCGGTCAGGTCGATGATCAGGTTCTGGCCGGGGACCAGCAGTCCGTTGAACGCCGGAATGCTGATTCCAGCGACGTCGATGGTGCTGATGCCGTTGAGCCACGCGTCGAGCAGGCGCGGGACGGCGGTGAAGATGGCCGCGAACGGGTCCAGGAAGTCAGTGGGGTTGAAGATCTGGTTGAGGATGTCCTGCAGCGCGTCGTTGACCGTAACCAGCGGGCCGATCAGGCCCATGCCGATCGTCAGGAACGGCGACAGCAGAACCTCGATCGGGTCCTCACCGCTGATCGAGGGCATGATCGAGGTCAGGAACTCGAAGACCTCCGGCAGCCGCGTCAGCGAGCTGGGGTCGCTGAAGATCTGCTGCAGCACGTTGACCCAGCCGTTGTCCACGCCCATCGCCACCAGATTGGTGGCGGTGTTGTTGAACAGGTCGACCCACGGGCCGAAGAAGTCTGCCGTGAGCTTCACGGGGAGTTGTTCAACCACTTGAAGAGCCTGACGAGGCTCAGCTTGGGGCCGCAGCACCGCCGCGGGAACGGCCCCGTTAACCGCGATCAACGCGGCACCCGCGATGGCGACACCGGGGGTGACGTACGGGCGAAGCGCCAGCTGCATCATGCTCTCCTACGGACACTGACTACGGACGTTGCTTAAACTTACATGAGTTTTCCGTTTTGTCGAACGGGAATTTTAGTAAGGAAAAACTTCATGGAAACTCGCCAGATCCCACGTGAAGCGATAGACAACTGGGGGTTTCCGACCGTATATGCCCAGTTCGGGGCAGTTTTGGGCGCCGAACCGCCGTTAGACTCAGGCTGACTTAACACCCCGTAGGCGGTCTGGCCGATCGCTAAGGTAACTCGGCGGAACGCCCCAGATTGAGCTGATGACCAGTTTCAGGCCCCGGCAGCGCCGACAAGACGCCTTCAGCACCCTGCCCGACGGCCACCGAGGCGCTCGAGCCCCGTGAAACAGCGGCTAGCGGCGATCGCGGCCTGCCTCAGATAACGCGGCGGTGTTTACCTGCTCCGATCAGTCCCGGCTCAACCCCAGGTTGTTCGCGACCAACCGCCCCAGGCCGGCGATCAGGGCCTTCTGCACGACCGAGGTCTCGCTCTTGGGCATCGGCTCCGACCAGTGCGCCATCGCGACCAGCTCACCTGCGAGGTACTGCTCACGACATGCGCTGCGCTGAATCTTGCCGCTGGTGGTGGTCGGGATCCGCATCGGCTTGAGCAACATGACCGCCTTGGCCTCGATCCCGTGATGGGTGCGGATGGCCGCGCGAATCGTTTCGACCAGTTCGGGGAGGTCGACCCCTTCGGCGTGGTGGTGCTGAATCTCCTGGACAACCACCATGTATTCCGGGGCGTAGGCCTCGGTCTCCAACTGGAACACCGCGCCACGGCTGGGCAGCAACGCCGGGTGACAGGCCTGCACGGTCAGTTCGATGTCGTTGGGGTAGTGGCTGTAGCCGCCGATCGTCATCAGGTCTTTGCACCGGCCGGTGACGAACAGTTCGCCGTCGCGGAAAAAGCCCAGGTCGCCACTGCGCAGGTAGGGGCCCTCGCCGGTGTCGGCCACCCGCGCGTTGAAGGCGTGCTCGGTTTCTTCGGGACGCTGCCAATAACCCACGCCGACGCTGGGCCCCGACACCCAGATCTCCCCCACCTCTTCAGGGCCGCGGATCAGCCGCGTCTCAGGATCGACGATCAGGGTTTCCTGCCCCTGGGCCTTCGCGCCGCAGCCCACCAGCGGTACCGCCCCGGCCACGTCGGCGCTCACCTCGACGACCCGTTCTTCGCCCAGCGCGGACCGGTCGAAGTGCCGTACCACCGGCAGCGCCGACTCCGACATCCCCGTAACACCCAGAGTTGCTTCGGCCAGCCCGTAGGCGGGAATGAAGGCCTCGGGCCGGAAACCGGACGGTCCGAACGCCTCGGTGAAGGACCGCAGCGTCTCGGCACTGATCGGCCCGGCGCCGAGGACCGCGATGGACAGGCTCGACAGGTCAAGGGCAGCGCGTTGCTGCGGGGTACTGCGTTTGACGCACGCCTCGTAGGCGAAGTTGGGTCCGGCGGTGATGGTCGCCCGGTAGCGCGATATGGCCTGCATCCAGCGGATGGGGCGCATCAGGAAGGCGCTCGGCGACATCAGCACAGTGGTCCGACCGCCATAGATGGTGCCGAGAATGCCCCCGACGAATCCCATGTCGTGGTACTGCGGAAGCCAGGACACCCCGCTGATCGGGCTGTTCATCACCGGTGCGTCGTCAGCGGGGTTCAGGGCCCAACGCATGATTTGGAGGTTGCTCAGATAGTTGCGGTGCGTCAGCACACAGCCCTTGGGAACTCCGGTGGACCCGGACGTGTACTGGATCATCGCGAGACTGTCCGGACGGACGTCGTGGCGCTCCCAGGCCGAGCCGTCGTCGGCGACGTCATCCATGGTCAGCCAGGTCAGCTTCGGTCCGGCACTGAGACCATCCACGGCCGACTTCATCTTGTCCTGGGTCTTGGCCGTCGCCAGCGCGAAGCGCGCATCGGCTTCAGGGACGACGGTCTCGATCCGCCGGATGGGCCAATGCTCGTCGACCGGAATGGCGACGGCGCCGGCGTAAAAACAGCCGAACAGCCCGGCGATACTGTCCACACCGGGGCGGCACAGCACCAGCACGCGCTCACCGGCGGCGCCTTGGCGCTGCAAAGTGGTGGCGATCGATCGCGCGCGACTGTCCAGTTCGCGGTAGGTGATCCGGTTCTCTTCGGCGTCGCCTTCGGGGCAGAAGATGAACGCGGGCGTGTCCCCAAAACGCGCAGCCTGCTGCTGCAGCAAGTCAATGAGGTTGTCCAGGGCCAAGGGGGCCAGGGAACTCGTCGGTTCTGCCATCGTCACGTCTGCCTTCGAAAGTGCCGGGGTAACGGCCCACAGCGTAGCGGGATCGCCCGCGCGGCGGAGCCGGCAGAAGCTCTTCCGGCGATAAACCGAGTTGGCGGCCCCGACCTAACCCAGCGACGCCAGCGCCCGGACCAGCTGGTCCACCTCGGCTGTCGTCGAATACGGGCTCAGACCGATGGTGACCGCACCGCCGATGTCGTTGACGCCGATCGCATCGAGCACCCGGGACCCGGCGTCGGCGATGGCCAGCACGCCGTTGTCGGCCAGGCGCTGCACCACCCGCTCGGCCGGCACCTTCTGCACGGCGAAGCTGACCACCGGGATGCGGGTCTCCGGCTCGCCGATCAGCATCACCAGCGGCAGCGAGCGCAGGGAGCTCAACAGGTAGTCGAACAGTCGGTTCAGATACTGCCCCGCCGAGCGCATCGAGACCGCCAGCCGCTCGGGCCGGCTCCCCCGGGCCGACTCATCCAGCGAAGCCAGGTACTCCACGCTGGCCACCAGCCCGGCCAGCAGGCCGAACTGGTGCAGGCCCACCTCCAGCCGGGCGGGGCCCACCGCGTGCGGGTTCAGCGACACCGAGCCGAAGGTGTCGATCAGCGCGGGGTCGCGAAAGACCAGGGCGCCCACCGGCGGCCCGCCCCACGAGGCGGCGTTGAGCGCCACCACGTCTGCTTCGACATCCTTGATGTCCAGCAGCTGGTACGGCGCGGCGGCCGAGTGGTCCACGACGGCCACTCCGCCGACATCGTGGATCAACTTGGTGACCGGCCGCAGATCGGTGACGGTGCCCAGCACACCCGACGCCGAGGTGAGGGCCACCAGGCGGGTAGCCGGGGTGATCAGGTTCTCCCACTGCCAACTGGGCAGCTCCCCGGTCTCGATGTCCACCTCGGCCCATTTGAGCCGGGCACCGTAGCGGTTGGCCGCCCGCGTCCACGGGGCGATGTTGGCCTCGTCGTCGAGGCGGGTGACCACGGTCTCGTAGCCCAGGCTCACCCGCGACGACGAGGCGTCGGCCAGTGCGCTCAACAGCACCGCGCGGTCGGGCCCGAGCACCACCGCGGCGGGATCGGCGCCCACCAGGTCGGCCACCGCCTGGCGCGCCGCGACCAGCACCGCTGCGCTGCGGCGCGCCGCCGGGTGCGGGCCCGCCACCTTGGCCAGCGATCCGCGGAACGCCGTCGACACCGTGGTCGCCACCGAGTCCGGAATCAGCATGCCCGCCGGCGAATCGAAATGGACCCATCCGTCACCGAGCGTCGGGTGCAGTCCACGCACTCGAGCGACGTCATAGGCCATATCAGCCACCCTCAAACTTCTCGCGACCGGCGATCGGTGAACTCTCGCATAACGAGATAGCTCGCCCGCATTGCGCAGCTACGCCACCTTGGCAGACATACTAGTGCAGTGGTTCTGGGGTGCGGAATGGTCACAGCGCTTTTGCTGCTGGTGCTGCCCGGCGCCCTGGTGGCGGCTGGCGCGCGGGTTGCCTGGCCGTTAGCCATAGCCGTTGGACCAGTACTGACCTACGGCGTGGTGGGCCTGGCCATCGTGCCTTTCGGAGCACTCGGAATCCCTTGGAAAGCAAGCACAGCAGCGATTGCCCTGGTGGCGACCGGGGCCTTGGCCGCCGCCCTGACCAAGGGCATCAGGACTTTGCTGGAACGCCGCCCCGGGGTTCATGTGGCGGCACCTTCACCGGCCGGGTGGCCGGTCCTGACGGTGGCCGCCGGGACGCTGCTGGGGGTATTGCTGATCGGTTGGGCCGCGGTACGCGGATTGCCGAACTGGCAAAGCATTCCCAGCACCTGGGACGCGGTGTGGCACGCCAACACCGTTCGCTTCATTCTCGACACCGGCCAGGCCTCGCCTACCCACATGGGCGAGCTGCGCAACGTCGAAACGCACGCCGCGCTGTACTACCCTTCGGCGTTTCACGCGCTGACCGCGGTGCTGTGCCAGCTGACCGGCGCCGCGCCCACCACCGGCTACACCCTGGCCGGCCTGGCCGCCTCGGTCTGGCTGTTCCCGGTGAGCGCCGCACTGCTCACCTGGAATCTGATGCAGCGGGTGACGAGCACCGCGGCGCCCGCGAGTTGCGCGGCCGCCGCCGCCACGCTGTCGGCGTCGTTCACCGCCCTGCCCTACGTGGAGTTCGGCACGGCCGCGATGCCCAACCTGGTGGCCTATGGGCTGGTGGCGCCGGCCTTCGCGCTGATCACCTCGGTGCGCACCCTGCGCGACCGCATCCCGGTGGCGGCGCTGGCGCTGGTGGGGGTGTTCTCGGTGCACCCGACCGGGGCGGTGGTGACGGGTCTGCTGCTGGCCGCCTGGTGGCTGAGCCCCCGCGACGGGGCGCTGTGGAATCCGCTGCGCGGAAAACGGCGAGACACCCTCGCGTTGGCCGCCGCGCTGATCCCGGCCGGCCTGCTGCTGGTGCCGCAGCTGCTGAGTGTGCGCAGGCAGGCGGAGATCATCGCCGGCCACGCCTTCGTGACCCATGAGGGCCGCAAGGCCGGTCTGCGGGATGCACTGCTGATGCACCCCCGCCACCTCAACGACTTTCCGATCCAGTACGCACTGGTGGCCCTGGCCGCGACCGGCGCGGTACTGCTGGTGACCCGCCGGGTGTGGTGGCCGTTGGGCCTGTGGGCCGTGCTCGTGGTCGCGGTGGTGCAGTCGTCGGCTCCGCTCGGTGGCCCGCTCGGTTCGTTGTTGGGCGCCTTCACCGGCCTGTTCTACAACGATCCGCGCCGGATCATGGCGGCCATGACGCTGCTGTTGGTGCCGATGGCCGGGATCGGTCTGGCGACGCTGGCTCATCTGGCCGGCAAGCCGCTGCCCGGGCGGGCGCGGCCGGTGGCGACCGGGCTGGTGGTGCTGACCGCCACCGTGGGGCTGGCCTGGCATTACCTGCCGCGGCACGCGTTTTTGTTCGGCGACAAGTATGACTCGGTGATGGTCGACGCCCGCGACCTGCAGGCCTACGCCTACCTGGCCACACTGCCCGGTGCGCGTGAGACGGTGATCGGCAACGCCAACGTCGACGGCAGTGCCTGGATGTACGCGGTCGCCGGCCTGCACCCGCTGTGGACCCACTACGACTTTCCCCAGCAGCAGGGCCCGGGCCCGCAGCGGTACATCTTCTGGGCCTACGCCGACGACGCCGACAACGATCCCCGGGTGGCAGCCGCGGTGGCGGACCTCAATATCCGCTACGTGCTGATCAGCAGCCCCACGGTGCGCGGGTTCTCACTGCCCGACGGACTAGTGTCACTGGGGAAATCACGGTCGTGGGCCAAGATCTACGACAATGGCGAGGCCAGCATCTATCAATGGCAGGGAGGCGGGCGCGGTGAGCACCGGCAATGACGACTCAGACGGCGTCGAGATCATCAGCGGTGCCGACCCGCGGCTGCTGGCCGCCGGACCCGCCGGCGACGGCGACGACGAGGCGTCGCTGACCGATCTGATCGAACAGCCCGCCAAGGTGATGCGGATCGGCACCATGATCAAGCAGCTGCTCGAGGAGGTGCGCGCCGCACCTCTCGACGATGCCAGCCGGGCCCGGCTGCGTGAGATCCATTCGGCGAGCATCCGCGAACTCGAGGACGGCCTGGCCCCGGAGCTGCGCGAGGAGCTGGAGCGGCTGACCCTGCCGCTGCGCGAGGACGCCACCCCGTCCGACGCCGAGCTGCGCATCGCCCAGGCCCAGCTGGTCGGCTGGCTGGAGGGCCTGTTCCACGGCATCCAAACCGCACTGTTCGCCCAGCAGATGGCTGCCCGGGCACAGCTGGAGCAGATGCGCCACGGCGCCCTGCCGCCCGGCGGCGCGGGCGGGGGGCACGCCCAGGGCCACACCGGCTCCGGCCAGTACCTGTAAAGCCGCGGTATTGCCTTGTCTGCCAACGATCCCCGTATCGAGACCCGCGACGCCTGGGTGGAGTTTCCGATCTTCGACGCCAAGTCGCGGTCGCTGAAGAAGGCGTTCCTCGGCAAGGCCGGCGGGGCGATCGGACGCAACAGCTCCAACGTGGTGGTGGTCGAGGCGCTGCGCGACATCACCATGTCGCTCTCGCTGGGCGACCGGGTGGGCCTGGTGGGCCACAACGGCGCCGGCAAATCGACCCTGCTGCGCCTGCTTTCGGGAATCTATGAGCCCACGCGCGGGTCCGCGAAGGTGGTGGGCCGGGTGGCGCCGGTGTTCGACCTGGGTGTGGGGATGGACCCGGAGATCTCCGGCTACGAGAACATCATCATCCGCGGGTTGTTCCTCGGCCAGACCCGCAAACAGATGGCGGCCAAGGTGGACGAGATCGCCGAGTTCACCGAGCTGGGCGACTATCTGGCGATGCCGCTGCGTACCTACTCCACCGGTATGCGGGTTCGTTTGGCGATGGGCGTGGTCACCAGCATCGACCCGGAGATCCTGCTGCTTGACGAGGGTATCGGCGCGGTGGACGCGGAGTTTCTGAAGAAGGCTCAGACCCGGCTGCAGAAGCTGGTCGAACGGTCCGGAATCCTGGTGTTCGCCAGTCATTCCAACGAATTCCTGGCCCGGTTGTGCAAGACCGCGATGTGGATCGACCACGGCACCGTGCGGATGACCGGCGGGATCGAGGAGGTGGTCGGCGCCTACGAGGGCCCGGACGCGGCCCGGCACGTGCGCGAGGTGCTTGCCGAGACGCAGGCCGGTGACCAGGCGTGACCCAGACCGTCTACGCCGTCGTCGTCACGCACCGGCGGCCCCTGCAGCTGGCTGAGTCTCTCAAGGCGCTGGCCACCCAGAGCCGGGCACCTGATCACGTGATCGTCGTGGACAACGACTTCTCCTCCGGCGACACCACGGTGGCCGAGCTGGTGGCCGCGCAACCGGTGCCCTGCACCTACCTCGGATCGCGCCGCAATCTCGGCGGAGCGGGCGGCTTTGCACTGGGCATGCTGCACGCCCTGGCGGCCGGCGCCGACTGGCTGTGGCTGGCCGACGACGACGGACGCCCGGCGGATGCCGGCGTGCTGGCGGCGCTGCTGCACTGCGCGACGCGGCATCAGCTGGCGCAGGTCTCACCGATGGTGTGCAACATCGAGGACCCGTCCCGGTTGGCGTTTCCGCTGCGACGCGGACTGGTGTGGCGACGCAAAGTGGAGGAATTGCGCAGTGGCGCACCGGATCAGGACGTGCTCACCGGGATCGCCTCGCTGTTCAACGGGGCGCTGTTTCGCGCCGATGCGCTGGACGTGATCGGCGTGCCGGACCTGCGCCTGTTCATGCGGGGCGACGAGGTGGAGATGCACCGGCGACTGGTGCGGTCCGGGCTGGCCTTCGGGACGTGCCTGTCCGCGGCCTACCTGCATCCGTGCGGCTCCGAGGAGTTCAAGCCGATTCTGGCCGGCCGGATGCACGCCCAGTATCCCGACAGCGCCGCCAAGCGGTTCTACACCTATCGCAACCGCGGCTACCTGATGGCGCAGCCCGGAATGCGGCGGTTGCTGATCCAGGAGTGGCTGCGGTTCGGCTGGTACTTCCTGGTGACGCGCCGCGACCCGGCCGGCCTGGTCGAGTGGGCCCGGCTGCGCCGGCAGGGACGACGGGAAAAGTTCACCAAACCAGAAGGGCAGCAATGAGCTTCGACGACATTGCCGCGCAGTCCAACACCTTCGCGCGGGCGCGGGCTGATTTGGTGGACGGCTTCCGCCGTCACGAGTTGTGGCTGCACCTGGGCTGGCAGGACATCAAGCAGCGGTACCGCCGCAGCGTGCTCGGCCCGTTCTGGATCACCATCGGCACCGCGACCACCGCGGTGGCCATGGGCGGGCTGTACTCCAAGCTGTTCCACCTGGACCTGGCGGTGCACCTGCCCTATGTGACGCTGGGCCTGATCGTGTGGAACCTGCTCAACGCCGCCATCTTGGAAGGCGCTGACGTATTCGTGGCCAATGAAGGCCTGATCAAGCAGCTCCCCACCCCGTTGAGCGTGCACGTCTACCGGCTGGTGTGGCGCCAGATGATCCTGTTCGCGCACAACATCGTCATCTATCTGCCGATCGCGCTGATCTTTCCGAAACCCTGGTCGTGGGCGGATCTTTCGGTGATTCCGGCGTTGCTGCTGATCGCGCTGAACTGCGTCTGGGTATCGCTGTGCTTCGGGATTCTGGCCACCCGCTACCGCGACATCGCACCCCTGCTGTTCTCGGTGGTGCAGTTGCTGTTCTTGATGACCCCGATCATCTGGAACTACGACACCCTGCGGGCGCAGGGCGCCTCACGCTGGACGGCGGTGGTGGAGTTCAATCCGCTGATGCACTACCTGGACCTGGTGCGGTTGCCGTTGCTCGGCGCCCACCAACCGCTGCGGCACTGGGTGGTGGTGGTGGCACTGACCGTCCTGGGCTGGGCGGTGGCGGCCCTGGTGCTGCGTAAGTACCGGGCGCGGGTCGCCTACTGGGTGTAGGCCCAGCCTGCGGGTCAGTCGATCAGGTCGCCCAGACCGATGAAGGTGAGCACCGCGTCGAGACCGTCCAACGGCAGACCGGGGTCGACAGGCTCCACGGTGACCACCTCGTCCAATCCCAGGGGCGGGATCACGCCCTCGATGTCCAGCGGTGCGACCGCGCCGTCGAGATCACCCGTCCCGAACACCGGGAACAGGTCGCCCCACCCGGACAGGCCGACCGCCTCACTGGCGCCGGGATCGAGCAATTGGCCGGTGAACCAGTTACGGGTCTCATACCAGTCCAACAGCTCGTCGAACATGAACTTGAGCCCGTCGAAGGCGGAGCCCAGGATGCCTGAGAAAGCGTCCTGAAAGCCTTCAAAGCCTTCGGTGATCAGAATCAGCGGCGCGCCGATCGCCAGAGTCACGGGGATGACGAAAAACAGCTCCCCGAGCGCCTCAAGAGAGATGACGAACGGAAACCACGGATAGTCCGGATTGTCCAGAAGCGGGATGATCCAGTTCAGTCCGGTCAATGTGCCGATGATGTCCATCAGGCTGGAATCGCCGCTCAGCGCGGTCAACTCGACCGGGGCGACCACCGACGCCGGCGGGGCAGGAACTGCAGGAATCGTGCCGGGCATGGCCGCTATGCCGCTGGCCGCCAGCGCGACCATGCCTGCCGTCGCAACACTGAGAAAAGCAGGGGGGCGCCCGCTCGACACTGTCCACATAGCGACAAATTGTATTGCAGCGCAAGCCGATATTCGAGCGGGAAGCCGGCCTGATGCGAATTTGTTGCGACAGCCGGTGAGCCCCTGCACAGGGCGTTTCAGTTCAAACGATCACCTTGAGTATTGCGGTGTCGAGATGCTGTTCGCGCCTGCTGATTTCGCACAGTGACGCCGCCGCAAAAGAAACACCCCGCACAAATGTGCGGGGTGTTTCTCTTGCAGTATTCGAAATACTACGGCAGAACGATCTGCTGACCGTTGGCGCCGTTCTGGCCGTTGACACCGTTCGCACCCGGCGTACCGGTTCCGCCACCGGCGGCGCCGCCGCCGGCGCCAGTGCCGCCAATGCCACCGAC
>NZ_JRMK01000106.1:0-14697 GCF_000972925.1 Mycobacterium sp. UM_Kg1
CTCCAGCGCGATGGTGATGAACCGGTTGCCCTTGCCTTCGGCGGCCACCGCCGCCATGTTGCCCTGCACACCCTGCGGCAGCTGCTGACTGACCGCGAACACCGAGCAGTCGGCGGGGTCGAAGGTCAGGCCCGGCGGCAACGCGGTGCCGGCCAGCAGCTTCGGGTCGATCCCGGTGCGCGCGGTGCCCTTGACGGTGAAACCCGGGCCGAAGGACGACTTGAGTTCGAGCACCTTGTCGATGTCGGCGGAAACCTCCGCGGGACTGGAGCTGCAGGCAGCGAGCAGGCACACACAGCCGAGGGCCAGCACCGCACGAAGGGTCAACATCGCAGCCAATTTACCCAACGCCACCAGGGCCGATGGAGGGGGTCACCCTACTGATTGAATAGCTTGGCGGCCAACGTCTTTGATCCGTTCGGCGGTGGCACGGTCGAACGGCAGCCGGTCCGGGCCGGGAACGTCGAGGACGGTGGTGACCACGCCCGGATCGTCGCGCTGCCAGTAGGCACCCAGCCGATCGAGGATGGCCCGCATGGAAGCGTTCTCCGAGAGCACCCGCGCGGTGAACTTCTCGACGCCCTCGAATCGGGCGATGACCGACACCGCTCCCACCAGGTAGGTGCCGATACCGCGACCCTGATAGCTGTCGCCCACGATGAAGGCGATCTCGGCGACGGTCGGGTTTTCCGGGTCGCGGACGAATCGTCCGTCGCCGACGATCGAGCCGTCGGGCTCGGTGACCACCCACACGAAGTGATCGACGTAATCGACCTCGAACAGGTAGTGCATCAACGCCGGACTCGGGGTGCGCGTGGTCTGAAAGCGCCGATACAGCGTCTCGCCGGAGAATGTGACATGGCCCCCAACGGTTCGCGCACTGTCGCCGGGCAGTACCGGCCGCAACAGCAGCTCGGCGCCTTTGCGGTCGCGCATCGGCACGGCGTCGATATAGGCGGCCAAACGCTGCCGCGCGATGCGCACCAACCGCCCCATCACGTCGGGCACGCGAACCATCTCGTGGAAGGCGTCCTCGTCGCCGACCCAGCCGGTCAGCGGGGTCACGGTGGTGACCGTCGCCGTCCGCAGGCCCTGGCGCAGCAGCGCGATCTCGCCGACCACCATGCCGGCGGTAACCTCGTTGACGACCACGGCGCCGTCGTCGCCGACATGCCTGACCTCGGCCGATCCCGAGGAGATCAGCAGAAACGACAGGGCCTGTTCGCCCTGGCGCATCAGTTCGGCGCCGGCGGGGGCCTGCAGCGGACGCAGCGCGGCGACCAGCGGAACCAGCTGGTCCGCCGAGCACCCGGCGAAGATCTCCATCTCCGCGAGGCCTGCGGCGGAGAACGCTCCATCGGGTGCTGCGGGCGGGTGCGACTTCGCCATGGACTGCTCCCCCCTGTTGGCCTGTCCAAGGCTAGTCGGTGTGTCCACAACGTTAATGATTTAACAATGCCGTAACGGCCAGGATTCGGCGTTAACGATCTGGGCCGATACCCTGTGGCCGCGAGAGCGACACGTGAGGAAGAGATCTCCAACATGAGCGAACTGAACCCGAAGCTGCACGACATCTACGATGAGGTGCTGCGGCGTAACCCCGGTGAGGCCGAGTTCCATCAGGCCGTTTTCGAGGTGCTCAGCAGTCTCGGGCCGGTGGTGACCAAGCACCCCGAGTACGTCAACAGCGCCGTCATCCGGCGCATGTGCGAGCCCGAGCGCCAGATCATCTTCCGCGTGCCCTGGCTCGACGACAACGGCACGGTGCAGATCAACCGCGGGTTCCGCGTGGAGTTCAACTCGGCCCTGGGTCCCTACAAGGGCGGTCTGCGATTCCACCCCTCGGTGTACCTGGGCATCGTGAAGTTCCTGGGCTTCGAGCAGATCTTCAAGAACTCCCTGACCGGTCTGCCCATCGGCGGCGGCAAGGGCGGGTCCGACTTCGACCCCAAGGGCCGCTCCGACAACGAGATCATGCGGTTCTGCCAGTCCTTCATGACCGAGCTCTACCGCCACCTCGGTGAGTACACCGACGTCCCGGCCGGCGACATCGGCGTGGGCGGCCGGGAGATCGGCTACCTGTTCGGCCAGTACAAGCGCATCACCAACCGCTACGAGTCGGGCGTGCTGACCGGCAAGGGCCTGACCTGGGGGGGATCGCAGGTCCGCACCGAGGCCACCGGGTATGGCGCGGTGTTCTTCGCCGACGAGATCCTCAAGACCGCCAAGGACTCCTTCGAGGGCAAGCGGGCGGTGGTCTCCGGCTCGGGCAACGTGGCCATCTACGCGATCGAGAAGATCCACCAGCTGGGCGGCACCGTGGTGGCCTGCTCGGACTCCAGCGGCTACGTCGTCGACGAGAAGGGCATCGACCTGGAGCTGCTCAAGGAGATCAAAGAGGTCAAGCGCGAGCGGATCGAGGCCTACGCCAAGGCCCGCGGCGGCACCACGCGGTTCGTCAACGACGGGTCCATCTGGGACGTGCCCTGTCAGATCGCGGTGCCCTCGGCCACCCAGAACGAACTTCACGACAGCCACGCCGCCACGCTGGCCCGCAACGGGTGCAAGATCGTCGCCGAAGGCGCGAACATGCCGTGCACCCCGGCCGCCGTCAAGGTGTTCAGCGAGGCCGGCGTGACCGTGGCCCCGGGTAAGGCGGCTAACGCCGGCGGCGTGGCCACCAGCGCCCTGGAGATGCAGCAGAACGCGTCGCGGGACTCCTGGAGCTTCGAGTACACCGAGCAGCGGCTGGCGGCGATCATGCAGAGCATCCACCACCGCTGCCTGGTCACCGCCGACGAGTACGGCGCTCCCGGCAACTACATCCTGGGCGCCAACATCGCGGGGTTCATCCAGGTGGCCGACGCGATGACGGCACTGGGCCTGATCTGACGACTGTTGACTCTGCGGCTACCAGGCAGTGTTCTCGCACTTGTGCCCGGTAGCCGCAGAGTCAACGTCGTTTAGCCGTAGCATCGCCGGTATGAATCGGACTCTGAGCGCAGCTGTGCTCGCCGGGACCGCCGCCCTCGCCCTGCTCGGCAGCGCCCCGGCCCACGCCGACGACGCCAGCTACCTCGCGTCTCTCGACGCCCACGGCGTCTTTCGATCCGGTCCGCCCAATGCGCGCCTGTCCGCCGGCCACCGGTTCTGCAACCAGTTGCGCAGCGGCGCCTCCGTCGACGACGTCGTGGCCAACTACGTGCGGCGGCCCTCGTTCGGCGGGCCCTCCATGGTCGATGACCTCACCAACAACCTGCGCCCGGTGATCGACATCGCCCAGCACGAACTGTGCCCTGACACCCTGCACTGATCTGCGCGCCGCGTCCCCGGTTCCGACCAGTCAGTCGGGGGCAGCGCCGTCCCCCGAACGGGCCAACAACTCGTCGATCAGCGGGATGCCGATGGCACTGCCCGAAGGCACCACCGGCGCCCAGGCTCCGGCGTCCAAGTCGTACTTTTCAGTGAGAAACCGCAGCCGATAGGCCTGTTGGGCACGCTCGAACGTTCGGTGGGCGATGCGTGCGTTGAGTCCGCCGTTGACCACCGCACCCAAGACCGGGACAGCTTGCGCCACCTTGTTCTTGGCAAGGCGGAATCCCAGCGCCACCCAGACCTGCTGGATCACGTTGTCGGCCTGCTGCGGCGGGATATGGCGCCACGACGCCTGCCGCATCATCTGCTGGGTCAGCCGGGACAGCGATGCCAGTGCCGCGGCCGTCTCCGCGGAGTCGCCGGCGGCACAGTAGGCGATCACGCCGGAGGCGAACGCCTGCTCGTCCGGCTCGCGGACGTCGTAACCGTAGTGTGCCGCAACCAAAGCCACGATGCGCCCCATCCCCACCAGCACGGCGGTCACGTCCGCCACGACGGCTGAGGCGGCAACCGGCAAGGGGGAGCTTGCCGAGACCACGCTCGACACCGCTGAACCCGTGACCGCCAGCGAGGACGCCGCGCCTTCGGCCACCGCCAAGGCGATGTAGCGCTCCCGGCGGCGGGGTACCGAGCGGTCGCAGATCTCCAGATCGAGACCTCGAACCTGGTCATAGGATCCGACCGCGGCGCCGTGCTCGGCGAACATGGCGAAGACGCTGTCCGGTGTGACCGAATGCAGCCCTCGTTGCACCAGCAGGGTGTGCACACCTTCGAGCGCTTTGGTGGTGAGCTGGTCCATCTTGCCGATGGCCGCCGTGGCGCCGGGGACTTGTTGCACCCCGGAACGGACCTGGGAAGCCACGTCTTTGGCCCGGCCGGCCACGCCGCGCCGGAGCCCGTCGAACCAGCCGGCCGGCTCCCCGCCGGTGGTCGCGTCCAGCAGCGCGTCCCATTGCGTGCGTTCGTACGGGGACATGTCCGGCTGACCAGACGGGGCCACGAGGAAAATCCTACCGGCCGTTACGGGTCGAGGAAGGGACGAAGATCAAGCCCCATCGGTGAGTCCAGCGGGATCTCACCGGCTCCCGCGACCGCCCGGGTCAGCGGTGCCAGCGCCTGGATCATCTCGCGCAGTTCGGCCTCGGTCAACGCGGCGTATGCCGGGGCGGCGAGCTGATCGGTCTGCTGCTCGATCTGGGCTTTGAGCCGAACACCTGCCGGCGTGAGTCCGCCGGCATCGGCTAACCCTTTGGCGCGCAGCGTGATCACCAGCTCATTCCATTCGCCGTCGGTGAAATCACGGGCCACCGCGTAGGTCTGCCGCGACGTCCCGGAGGCCAAGGCGTGCAGCACATGCGACTCACGGCCCTCGATCCCCGCGGCCAGAAGGGCCGCGATGTGGCCGTCGCCGCGATGTTCGCGAAGCACCGTCGCCGCGTGCCACAGCCGCGCCACCGGCTCTTCGGGCAGTGGCAGCGCATGATTCGCCGCCCCCAGAACACGGCCGGCCAGGGGTGCCGCGGCCGCCGCTCTGCTGGCGAGTTCGGCCGCGCGCTCCACGTGTGGACCGTCGGCCAGGTCCGCCAGCTGGCGCCGCAACGCAGCGACGGCGCCGGCTTGGCGTGCCCGCAGGGCGGCTTCGGGCGGCGCGAAGCGCCACGCGGCGGGTAGCGCCCGGGCGACGCGTTCGTAGCCGAAGTTGTAGAACGCCGCGTGCACGACCTCGGCTCCGACCGCGCCCAGCGGCGCGGCGCGGCCCGCGAAGTAGCCCATCCAGAAGCCGCGATAGCCGGCATCGTGCAGCGCCGCCAGCGGCTCCGGCGAGAAATAGACGACGGCGTGCAGCGGCTCCAGCATCCGCCAGGCGTCGCGCACGCCCGAGCGCGCGCCGGCCGCCGGAGGGTCTGCCGCGGTCACGGTCTGCGAGCTCGGGGAGTGATCACTGCGCACATGGTCACCCATGGTGGTCTGCGGGGGCCGAGTGCTCAAGTGAGGCGCCCAATGACGCCGCCACCCTAGCGTTCGGGCGACCCCGCGGTGTACCAGCGCGCCGCGCTGGCGGGCGCCTCGGCGTAGCGGTCCAGCCAACGGCCCGCGAAGGCGGGAATGCGTTCCTGGGCCGGGTTGTGGTGCGGTGCCTGGGACCGGACGAGCCCGGCGAGCATCGCCACGATCTCCCGCCTGGGCACCCCCGCGTAGGTCGACTGGCCCGGTGCGGTGAGTTCGCGTGCCGCCGACTGGGCGCCGCGCAGAGCCCGCACCGACAACCCGTCGGGGAGCAGCCTGCCGAACTCACCGCCGTGCTCTGCCGGAACATGCCTGCGGAAACCACCGGAGATGATCGCCAGGATCTCGCTCATGTGCCGGATCACCCCGAGGATGGTCTTCGCTCGGTAGAGGTAGCTGTCGTGCACGGCGTTATAGACGATCAGCGCCGAGCTGCGGTGTTCGATCTCCTCGACGAAGTGCCAGAGAAACAGCGACGCCACCCGCTCGTCGCCGGGCCGGAACAGCTTGTCCTCGTGATCGAGGAAGACCTTGAAGTACGGCGTGAAGGTCGCCTCGATGACGGCGGGGTAGGCCAGCCGCCAGGCGATGGGTTTGGTGGCGGTGAGGTGGTCGTAGGAGGCGATCACCGCGTTCACGGTGTCTTCAAGTCCGGGCCAGCGGCGAACCAGCGCCCGGACGTGGGCCTGATGGGCCGCAGAGTGCTGCGCCTCCTGCCGCAGGTAGGCCTGGGCTTCGGCGGCCGCTTCCGGCTTGCGCATCAGCGGGATGGCCTCCCGCGTGGCGTCGACGATCAGCTTCTCGAAACCGGGCGCGAAAAACGAGATGGCGTTGCACAGCAGCGCGAAGGCCGGCCGCTCGGGCTGCCAGAGGAAGGGGACGTCGGCGCCGGCGAAGTCGAACCGTACCCGCCTGACCTGTAGGTCCGTCACAGCGTCGAGGCTAGCGGCGGCACCCCGGCATGACAAGACGCTCTATCGAAAACGTATGCCGATGGGCGATATTCGCCCAGTTGGTATTGACGCGGCTCCGGTCCACGCAATACGTTCAATGCCTCTATGTCTACTCACTCCAGGTGGCCGGATGAACCTGATCGTGTTCAACAATCCCGCTGAGCTGCCGTGGCAGACCAATCTCTGGGATCTCACGATGCTGGCGATGTTCGTGGCGGCGGTGGGCTACAGCATCGCGCAGCTGCGGCGGGGCCGGCGGATCTACCTGGCGGTGCTGCTCGCGGCGACCGTCTACGGCCTGGTTCTGGAGCTGGCAGGCATGGCCACGCTCGACATGTATCAGCAGGGCGATTTTCTGATGATGATCAACTGGCCGGCGTTACCGCTGTGGCGGGGCACCACGATGATGCCCGCTTACGTACTGATCTTCTATCCGGTCTTCCTGTTCACCGGATTCAAGATCGTTGAGGCACTCGGCATCGAAAAGCGTTGGCATGCAGCGGCTGCCGGCGGACTGTTCATGATCGCCCTGGACGCACCGTACGTGATCGAGGGAACCCTCGACCGCACGGTGTGGTGGACCTGGGACCCGGGTTTCGAGCTGTTTCAGTACTGGGCCGGATGGCCGCTGATCGACTTGTGCTGGCAGGGAATCTGGGATGCGCTGTTCCTCTACCTGATGATGTGGGCCGGTCCGCGAATCGATGGCGCCGGCGCGGCGGCGCGCTGGTCCCCCGCCACGGCGCTGGGCGCGTTCCCCGCTCTGGCCGCCGTCGCCGTCCTGGTGGCGGGCCCGGTATTGCTGGCACCGGTGACAGTCGTGACCCTGCTCGGCGGACCGCAGTGGCCGCTGGCGGCCCTGCTGGTGGCGGGCTACGGCGCGGTTACCCTGCGGGCCCTGCGCTGTGCCACACCGCGACCGGAGGCGTTCACCCTCGGGCTTGTGCTCGCCTACGTCGTCAGCATCGGCGCCATGGTGCTCGCCAACGTGGCCTACGAGGGCGGGCTCACCGGCTACAGCGCGGTCCAGTCCGTCGGCCTGATCACGGTCATCGGCTTCGCCGCGCTGCCGTGGCTCGTGCGCCGCAACACCGCAGCCCGCGATCGGCCACTCGCGCCCGCCGGTCGCACTTAGACCGCGAACCGGTCAGCACCGTGCCCGCCCTACAGTTCGATCATGCGTAGCCACGGCTGGTCCGGTAACGCCCCGTCGAGCGACCAGGAGGCCATCGACCGGATCCTGGACGCCGCGGACGGCATCATCGCCGAACGGGGCGCGGCGCTGCGCCTGGCCGACGTGGCCCGCAGCCTGGGGGTGACGCGGCAGACGGTCTACCGCTACTTCCCCGGAACCGAAGCACTGCTGATCGCCAGCGCGATGCGCTCGGCACATGGCTTCCTCGACCAGCTCGCGCAGCATCTCGGCGGCCTGACCGACCCGGTCGACGCCCTCGTCGAAGGGGTGGCGTTCGCCGTCGAGACCCTCGCCGAGGATCGCCCGCTGGCCGATCTGCTCAGCAGCAGGGCACGCGACGGCAAAATGGTCTCGCTGACCTCGGACACCGCACGCACATTCTCACGCTCACTGCTTCACCGGCTCGACGTCGACTGGCGCAAGCACGGATTCGACGGACCCGCCCTGGATGAGCTGGCGGAAATCGGCTTGCGCACAACGCAATCCCTGCTACTTGACCCTGGCGATCGGCACAGTGACGGGTTGGCCCTGCGCCGCTTCATCGCCCGCTGGATCGGCCCGGCGATCACCTCCCCCCGCATCGCCGAGGCGATGAGCGCACTGCGCGAGCGACTCTAGGCGCACTCTCGCACCAGCCTCGGCGCCTCGGTGGCCCGCCGGACTCCGGAGCGCCCGCACGAATTTCAATGACGGATGTCATTGACCTGCCTCGTCGCGCGCCCCTGGACACCGGCGCCATTCCCGGGCCGCCACCAGCGGATTCCGGCTTAGTGGTCTAAAGTCTCCCCTATTCGCCGCCGGACATGGCGCGTCCCTGATCACGGCTAGCCGCGTGACGGTACCGACCCGACTGGAGTGCCGCCCGTGATTCTCGACGAGGTCAAGAAGGCCATGCGCCGCTCCGGCATGCGGCCGATGCCCAGGTGGCGCAGCGCGTCACCGATCGATCTGCGCGGCAAGCGCATTCTGTTGACCGGCGCGTCCTCAGGGATCGGCGCGGTCGCCGCGGGCAAGCTGGCCGCCGAGGGCGCCACCGTGTTCGCCGTCGCCCGGCACGGCGACCTGCTGGACGACGTCGTGGCACAGATCCGCGCCGCTGGCGGCGACGCCACCGCCCTACGGGCCGATCTGGCCGATCTGAACCAGGTCGATGCAGTCGTCGAGCAGGTTTCGCACGTCGACATTCTGATCAACAACGCCGCCAGGTCCATCCGGCGGCCGCTGATCGAGTCGCTGGACCGCTGGCACGACGTCGAGCGGGTGATGGCGCTCAACTACTGCGCTCCGCTGCGACTCATCCGGGGCCTGGCTCCGGGAATGATCGAGCGCGGTGACGGGCATGTGATCAACATCGCGACCTGGCGCGTGCTGCCGGAGTCGTCGCCGATGTTCGCCGTGTACAACGCCTCCAAGGCCGCGTTGAGCGCCGTGAGCCGTGCGATCGACACCGAGTGGGGCCTCCGCGGCGTGCACTCCACGACCATCTACTACCCGTTGGTGGCGACGCCGATGATCGCGCCGACCCGTGCCTACGACGGCCTCGCCGCACTCACCGCCGAGGAGACCGCCGACTGGATGGTCACCGCGTGCAAGCTGCGGCCGATCCGCATCGCGCCGCGCAAAGCGCTCGCCCTGCGCGCCGTCGATGTGGTCGCACCGCGCGTCCTCAACAACATCCTGAAACGCGAGACCGACCGGCTCAACGCCCGGGCCGGAGCGCCCGGCCAGCAGACGCCGCCGACCGGCCAAAAGAACATCGCGCAATGACGACAGCCGGCCGACGGCCCGAGAACCTATTGCTGGGAGCGGGTTTGACGACAGCCGCCTTCTTCTGTGTGGCTCTGGTCGGGACGCTGGCCAAGGTTTCCGGCCAGTACACCTCGACCGGTGTGCTGCTGCTGTCGCAGAACTTCGTCGGGTTGTTGTTCGTGATCCCGGTCGCGGTGCGAGGCGGCTGGTCGTTCGTGCGCACCGATCGAATCGGCCTGCACGTGCTGCGCTCCGCCGCCGGAACCGGGTGCTGGTACGCCCTGTTCTTCGCCATCGGGCACATCCCGCTGGCCAACGCCACGCTGCTCACCTACAGCGCGCCGCTGTGGATGCCGCTGATCGCCTGGGCCGTTTCACGGCAACGAGTTTCGGCACTGACCTGGACGGGTGCAGGCCTGGGATTCGTCGGGGTGATGTGCGTGCTGCAACCACAGGCGGCCAGCTTCAGCGTGGGCGAGCTGTCCGCACTCGCGGGTGCGCTGTTCCTGGCGATCGCCATGATGACGGTGCGGTGGCTCGGTGCCACCGAGCCGATGGCGCGAGTGCTGTTCTACTACTTCCTGCTCTCCACGCTCATGGCGGTGCCGTTCGCCGTCGCAGATTGGCGGCCGCTCCCGGCCGGTGTCTGGATCTGGCTGGCGGCGCTGGGATTCGCCCAAGTGTTCTCGCAGGCGTTGATCGTGCTGGCCTACCGCTACGCCCCGGCGGAGAAGGTCGGCCCCTGTATCTACTCGGTGATCGTGTTCACCGCCCTGATCGACTGGATCGTCTGGCACCACCCGCCGGCCCTGATCACCTACGCGGGCATGGCACTGGTGATCGGCGGGGGCCTGATCGCCGTGCAGGCCAGGGCCGTCGCGCCCACCCCACCGGCGGCAGGTGACGGCAGCGTCCCGGCGGCGCCGGAGCGCGACCGGTTGCCGCAGCAGTGAGCCGGGAACGCCACGGGGCCCGTCGCCGTACCGGATCAGCCGCAGGACTGTAACGACCGGCAAACGGTTTCGTCGTGCCGCCCCAAATCGGCGATAGGCACTCGACCGCCCGTGCTACTAATGGCACCGTGACCGACCTGCACCGATCGTCACCGATGCTGCCTGAGTGGGGCACGCCCAGCATGGAACGGGGCTCGCATCGGCGTCCGCATCAGGCCGGTGCACACCGGATGGGAAACGAGGTAATTCGCCGTCCGCAACGGCATTACCCGATCTCAGAGATTCTGCACATTCCAGATCCGCCCGGGCCGCGAAAACCCGCCCCGGCCTCCGGCTGGCGCCGGCTCGTTTACGCGGCCTCATTCGGCAGCGTCAATGTGGGGGAATCACGGATCGAGCAGCGCTTCCGCGCGCTGCGCGATCAGATCCGGCACAGCATGCCCCAGCACTTGGTGATCGGCGTGGTCTCCGGCAAAGGGGGCGTCGGCAAGACCACGCTGACCGCCTGCATCGGCGGCATAATCCGGGAGTGTTTGTCGGACAACGTGGTGGCGATCGACGCCGCACCGGGCTTCGGGACGTTGGCCGACCGGATCGATTCCAGCGCCCCTGACGGCTACACCGACATCATCTCCAAAACCGCCGTTGCGGGCTACACCGATATCCGGGAACATCTCGGCCAGAACAACATCGGTCTGGATGTGCTGTCGGGCAATCAGACTTCCGACCAGCCTCGTCCGCTGGTGCCCTCGATGCTGAACGATGCCCTGGACCGGCTGTGCCGCACGCACCAGATCGTCCTGATCGATACGGCGGACAACCTGGAGCATCCGGTGATGAGGGCGGTGTTCGACTCCTGCGACGCCTTGCTCTTTGTCTCTGGGCTCACCGGCGACACCGCAATGCCGGTCGCCCGTTCCATCGATCTGCTGCGCGCAATGGACTACAACGACCTGCTGTCGCGGTCGATGGTCATCCTCAACAACAGCCGCAAGCACGCCACCGAGAATGCGCGACACTACCTGATCGATCTGTTCACCGAAGCCGAGATCCACGCCGAGTACATGCCCTACGACCCGCACCTCGCCAAAGGCGGCATCATCGACACGCAGTTCGCGCTTAGCTCGCAGAGTCGGCTGCGACTGTTCGAAATAACAGCGGCGCTGGCGCAGCAAAATGTGCGCAGAGCCGATCGGCTGAGCGAACTGGGCTGGACGATCTGAACCACTCGAACTCTGTGGAGCTAAGGGGAATCGAACCCCTGACCTTCTCGATGCGAACGAGACGCGCTACCAACTGCGCTATAGCCCCTGACCGGTAGGAGATTACCAGCCCCTGCCCGGACCTTTGAAATCGCTACCTACTGACCGGATGCGCGCGGCAGGTCGCCCCGCCAGTTGTAGCGGCCACCGCTGGACGCGTACTCCAGGTGCTCGAACACCGGGTCCTCGTCGTCGATCTCCAGCACCGCCACGCCCGGTCGCCGCAGCCGTGACGGCACCACCTCGAACGCGCCGGTGTGAGCGCCCTCGCGCTGCATGCGCGGCCGGTCGGCGCGCCGTGCGCGCCGCGCCCGCACCTGCTGTTCGATACGGGTCTGGCGACGCAGGTAGGCCAGATAGAGCACGGTTGCTCCCGCCGCGCCCCCGCAGATCCACCAGGCGCTGGGCGCCACGGTGAAGGCGGTGAGGGCCGAGAGCACCAGGACCGCCGCCAGCGACATCAGCACCCGCTTGCGGAACTCGTACTTGCGCGCGCTGACCGCCGCAGCGGTGTCGACACGGGGCCGCCGGGCCCGCGCGGACACCCCGGAAACGCCCGGCCGCCGCGGCTCTGCCTCGGGTTCCAGCCCGGAGGTGTCCTCGACGTATTCGTACTCGTAACCCTCGGCATCGGCTTCTGCCTCGGCGCCGGCCTCGTAGTCCGTCTCGGCGACAGCCTCGTCGCCGGCCCCGACCTCATCGTCGGCCTCGTACTCAGGCTCGTATTCGGCCGCCGGCTCGGGCGAAGCTTCTGTTTCGACCACGACGTCGGCCTCGTCGGCCTGCGCTTCGGTGGCCGCCTGCGACAGCTCGCCGGCGTCGTCGCTGATGACGTCGACGTCCAGGTAGTCCAGCTCGGTCTGCTCACCGACCTGGTGCTCGGCGGCGACGAACACCGCCGCCGCGGCGACGAATACCCGAGAACCGCTCTCGGCGGGCACGTCGTCGACGTCATCGACATCATCGATGTCGTCGATGTCGTCGGCCTCGTCGACACCGCTGTGCTGCCAGTGCGGGTCACTGCGGTGCCCGGCCGCCGGGCCGCCCCGCTTGAGCAGGCGGGCGCTGGACCCGCTGGTCAAGACCCTGGTCGCCAACGCCACGTCACTGGTTCGACGGACCGCGTCACGCTTGCTGACCAGCATCGGCACCAGTACGAACAGCCAGAGAACGACCAGTGAGATCCAGAGCAATGATTGTGGGATGCTGGGCATGGTTGGCCTGCTCCTTTCCGAGCCAAGGCTAGGTGTGGGAGCCACACAGGCCTCGGATGACGCGCCGAACCAGTTACATCGATGTAATTTACTCTCTGACCTCGTCAGTCACAACTACCACACGCGTAACATTGGCCTGGTAAATCCGCGTCAGGGACGGGAGGCCCGACCGGACTGAATCAGCGCCGACGTCACCGATCCGGCCACCTCTTCGATGGTCATCGCCACCAACAGGTGGTCCCGCCACGCCCCGTCCACGTCCAGGTAGCGCCGCAGCAGCCCTTCCTCACGAAAGCCGACCTTGGCCAGCACTGCGCGGCTGGCCGCGTTCTCCGGCCGCACGGTGGCCTCCACCCGGTGCAGGCGGACGGGCCCGAAGCAGTGGTCGAGCCCCAGCGCGACCGCCGCGGTAGCCACTCCCCCGCCCGCCACCGCAGACGACACCCAGTAGCCGATCCACGCCGACCGCAGCGCCCCGTGCGCGATGTTGCCCACCGTCAGCTGGCCGCAGAACCGGCCGTCGAGTTCGATCACGTACGGCAACATCCGCCCGTAGCGGGCCTCCGAGCGCAGGCTGGAGCACAGCGGCGGCCACGCGGCGCTGCCATGCCGCGTCACCCAGTCCACCTCCACGCTGGGCTCCCACCGCTCCAGATAGGCCCGGTCGGCCAACCGGATGCGGCTCCAGGCCACACCGTCTCGCATGCGCACCGGCCGCAGCCGAATCACCCCGGCCGGCACCCGCAGCGGCCCGAGCACACTCGGCCAGCCGGGATGCTCCACGGCTTTGAACGGCCACCAATTGACCAACATGGACCCGCGCTCAACCGCGCTGAGCCAGGAAAGCGACGTCCACCAACTCGCCGGCGCCGACCTGCTCGACCTCTTCGGGCACCACCACCAGGCAGTTCGCCTCGGCCAGCGTGGCAAGCAGATGCGACGACGACCCATTCGAGGACCCGAGCACCTGCACCAGGAACTCCCCGGTCTCCTCGTCGCGCATCAACTGGCCCCGCAGGAACCCCTTACGACCCGGCATGGAGCTGATCGGCCCCAGGGTGCGGGCCCGCACCATACGGCGCATCGGCTCGCGTTTACCCAGCGACAACCGGATCAGCGGGCGGATCATCACCTCGAACACCACCAGCGCGCTCACCGGGTTGGTGGGCAGCAGGAACGTCGGCACACCCTCGGGCCCCAACTGGCCGAAACCCTGCACCGATCCGGGGTGCATCGCGATCCGGGCGACCTCCACGTCACCGAGTTCGGACAGCACCGCACGCACCTCGTCAGCCGCAGCGCCCCCGACTCCTCCGGCGATCACCACCACTTCGGACCGGTTGAGCTGACCCTCGACCACCTCTCGCAGCTTCTTCGGGTCGTTGCTGACGATGCCGACCCGGTTCACCTCCGCCCCGGCGTCCCGGCCGGCGGCGGCCAGCGCATAGGAGTCGACGTCGTAGACCTGCCCATTGCCGGGCGTGCGGTTGACATCCACCAGTTCGCCGCCCACCGCCATGACCGACAGCCGGGGGCGCGGATGCACCAGCACCCGGTCGCGGCCCACGGCGGCCAGCAGCCCCACCTGCGCGGCCCCGACCACGGTGCCGGCGCGGACCGCGACATCACCGGGCTGCACGTCGTCGCCGACCCGGCGCACGTAGTCACCGGGGCGCACGCCGCGCAGCACCCGGACCCGGGTGTTGCCGCCGTCGGTCCAGCGCAGCGGCAGCACCGCGTCGGCCAGGGTGGGCATCGGCGCCCCGGTCTGAATCCGGGTGGCCAGCTTGGGTTGCAGGCGGGTCGGGGTGCGGGCACCGGCTTCGATGACGCCGAGCACCGGCAGCGTGACCACCGCCTCCTCGCGCTGCGAGCCGTCGGAGGTGTCGCCGATCGCCTCAGCGCCCAGGACATCCACACTGCGCACCGCATAACCGTCGATGGCAGCCTGGTCGAATGCGGGCATGGGCCTGTCTCTTATACACATCT